>JAEWPL010000246.1 GCA_023460615.1 Pseudomonadota bacterium
TTTACAACCATTGGATTAGGTTGTGAAAAAGGAAATAGCTTTGCAAATTTTATTACACAACTTGATACTGCAGAAACTAAAACCTTTTTAAATTCCTTTGATAGTATTTGGAATGATAAAGATCAAGTTGAGGATATAACATCCACAATTATTGAAAATCTTTCCTCAGTTTATGCAGAAAACTCTCCAGAATTTATTTACTTTGTAACCTTATATAACGTCTTTAGTGAATTTTTAGAAGATTTATCTGAAGACTATATGCCTAACGAAGCTACTGGTTTTAAAGATAGTAAAATTTGGAATCTTCTATACGATTTTCAAAAGGATGCTGTTCTAGCAATTATCAACAAATTAGAAAAATACAATGGCTGTATTTTGGCTGATAGTGTTGGTTTAGGAAAAACCTTTACTGCTCTTGCGGTAATAAAGTATTACCAAAACAGAAACAAATCTATTTTAGTATTATGTCCTAAGAAGTTAGAAGAAAATTGGAATACCTATAAAGACAACTACAAAAATAACCTAATCGCTGAGGATAGGTTAAATTATAGTGTTTTGTACCATACCGATTTAGCAAGAAAAGGTGGTATGTCTAATGGTATTGATTTAGATAGGATCAATTGGGGAAACTACGATTTAGTTGTTATCGATGAAAGCCATAATTTTAGAAATGGTGAAGGAACCCATACTGGCACTATAAAACAAAACCGTTATCAGAATTAGATGAATAAAGTCATCAAAACAGGCGTTAAAACAAAAGTCTTAATGTTGTCTGCAACTCCTGTAAACAATAGGTTTATTGATTTAAGAAATCAGCTTGCTATTGCTTATGAAGGTAACTCAAAAGAGTTAGATGAAAAGCTCAATACAAAAAAATCTATAGATGAGATTTTTAAGCAAGCTCAGAAAAAATTCAACGCTTGGTCTAAGCTCCCACAAGAAAGTAGAACAACAAAGGTACTATTAAATTCTTTAGACTTTGACTTTTTCGTTCTTTTAGATAGTGTCACTATTGCGAGATCAAGAAGACACATTGAAAAATACTACAATACAAATGATATTGGAAAATTCCCTGAAAGATTACCTCCAATATCAAAAAGCCCAAGTTTATCTACTCTAAAAGATGTTGTTAACTACAAAGAGATCTACTCTTGCTTAAATCAACTTTCTCTAAAAGTATATACGCCATCAGAATATATCCATCATAGTAGGTTAGATAAATACTTTAATAACGATGAAATCGAAGATTATTCACGTTTTGGACAGAGTGGACGTGAAAAAGGTATTAAAAGATTGATGAGCATAAATCTTTTAAAAAGATTGGAAAGCTCAATTTATTCGTTTAATTTAACCTTATTGCGTATTCGTGATCTGATAAACGCAACCCTCAAGAAGATTGATGATTACGAAAGTTCTCAAGAAGGTGATGTTGATTTAGAGTTAAACGATGACGATTTTGATATAGAAGATAGCGATAATGATCTGTACTCTACAGGAAAAAAAGTAAAAATTTTCCTTGGAGACATGGATTATAAATCATGGAAGTTAGATCTAGAATGGGATAAACAGATTATAGAAGATCTTTATAAAAAGGTATCTATAATTACACCAGATAATGATTTAAAACTTCATACTCTAAAAGAGTTAATATGCAATAAAATCGAAAATCCAATCAACGACAATAACAAAAAGATCATTATTTTCTCTGCATTTGCTGAGACAGCTTGCTACCTCTATGACAATATTAGTTCTTTTGTAAAACAAAAGTATGGATTAGAAACAGCTCTAGTTTCAGGTACTGTTGAAGGTAAATCAACAGTTAAAAATCTAAAAATCTCGTTAAACAACGTGTTAACTTGCTTCTCTCCTATCTCAAAAAACAGAGATCTTTTGATGCCTAATAGCAATATCAATATAGATATATTGATTGCAACTGACTGTATTTCTGAAGGTCAAAACCTTCAAGACTGTGATTACCTTGTTAACTACGATATTCACTGGAACCCAGTACGTATTATTCAAAGATTCGGAAGAATTGATCGTATCGGTAGTAAAAACAACGTTATTCAATTAGTAAACTTCTGGCCTGATGTAAGTTTAGATGAATATATAAATCTAAAGAGTCGTGTTGAAGCTAGAATGAAAATTTCAGTTATGACCTCAACTGGTGATGACGACTTAATTAACGCTGAAGAAAAAGGCGATCTTGAGTACAGAAAGCAGCAATTATTAAGGCTTCAAAAAGAAGTTGTTGATCTTGAAGAAATGAATACAGGCATCTCCATAATGGATCTTGGTTTGAATGAATTTAGACTAGATCTTTTAGAGTACATTAAAACTCATGACAATGTTGATAATGTACCAAAGGGACTTCATGCTGTGGTCAAAGCAACTGATAACTTAAAGTCAGGAGCTATATTCATCCTAAAAAATGTAAATCATGAAGTAAACATCAACAATAAAAATCTAATACATCCTTTCTACATGGTATATATCGCAAACGACGGTGAAGTTATCTGTGATTATTTAAATCCAAAGCAATTACTTGATGACATTAGAAAACTATGTAG
>JAEWPL010000247.1 GCA_023460615.1 Pseudomonadota bacterium
TCGTGATCCTGCTTCTAGCTCTATAGTAAGAGTACTTTTATTTTTAAAAGGACCTCATGTTTTAGAGTCATGGCGTGTTTCTCATTGGCTGTGGGAAAAAGATAGAAAGGATTTTGCTAGTTTCTTGCAAAGCAGAATCTCAGATGTATTTTCAGTGGATATTCACCCTGCAGCTAAAATTGGTAAAGGTCTAATGTTAGATCATGCTACTAATATAGTTATCGGTGAGACTGCTGTAATTGCAGATACAGTTTCAATGTTGCACGATGTTACTTTAGGTGGTACCGGTAAAGAGCAAGGTGACAGACATCCAAAGGTTGGACGTGGTGTTATGATAGGTGCTGGAGCTAAAATTTTAGGTAATATCAGAATTGGAGAAGGTGCTATTGTAGGCGCAGGCTCAGTAGTTTTAAGAGATGTTCCTGCTCATACTACTGTTGTAGGCGTGCCTGCAAGAGTTGTAGGTAGACCTCAAATGGAGATGCCTTCTTTGGATATGGATCAGACTTTAAGTGGTTGCAATCAACCTAATATTACAGTTGATCAATGTCCGGCTGTACCAACTATAAAGATAAAACAAATATAATAATAAAGTGTAAAATTAGCCCTAGGTAATCAAATAAAACAGCACAAATAAGGTTTTTGATATGCGTATATGTGATCTTTTAGATCCTCGAGCAATTCAACTAAATGCCACTGCTTCTTCAAAAGAGCAAGCTATCAATCAATTAGTTGATTTAATCTCTAATACCGATTGTCTATCAGATCCTGATAGATATAGAGCTGCTGTTTTTGAGCGCGAGGAAAAAGGTTCTACAGGTTTAGGTGCTAGTGTTGCAATTCCTCATGCCAAAAGTGCTGGTGTAAATAAGCCAGGACTTGCTGCTATGGTAGTTCCACAAGGCGTGGAATTTGATAGTTTAGATGGACAACCTGCAAAATTATTCTTTTTAATTGCGTCCCCTCATCAAGCTTCCGATGCTCACTTAGATGTTTTAGCAAGATTATCTACTTTATTAGTATCGGATGAATTTAGAGAAAATTTGCTTAATGCTAAGAGTGTTGATGAATTTTTAAATTTAATCAACCAAGCTGACTCTAGAGAAATCAAAAAAGAAAAACAACAAATCAAAAAAGAAGAAGAGCTTGCCCAAGAGCCTTCTAAAATAGATGATACTTACGACATAGTAGCAGTGACCGCTTGTCCTGCAGGTTTATCTCATACCTATATGGCTGCAGAAGCTTTAGAAAATAAAGCTAAAGAGCTAGGTATTAAGATTAAGGTTGAAACTGATGGCGCTGCTGGCAACAGAAATCGACTTTTACCTGAGGAAATTGCCAAAGCTAAAGGTGTAATTGTTGCTGCTGACAGAATAGTTGAAATGGACCGATTTATCGGTAAAAAACTCATTCGTGTTGGTGTTGTAGACGGTATTAGAAAACCTCAAGAGTTAATAGAAAAGGTATTAGATCCTAAGTGTCCTGTCTATCAATCGGGTGTAGTAACTAGTGCATCTTCAGCCTTCATGAGATTGTACCGTCACTTAATGTCAGGTATGACCTATTTGATGCCTATTGCAGCTACTGCAGGTATTTTGTCAGCCTTTGCAAAACTTGATATCTTACAGGGAACTCAAATAGGCTTCTTCCTAGATAGAATAGGTTATTCTATAGGTACACTACTATTCCCTATCTTATCAGCATTTATTGCCTTTTCTATTAAGGGTAGAACTGCTCTTGTAGCCGGCTTTACAGGTGGTGTAATGGCCGATTTAGATGGATCTGGTGTGATTGGTGCTACTGTAAACGGTTTTGTCGGTGGAGCTGTTGCCCTTATTATCACTTCTTTTGCTTCAAAGTTTTTAAGAGGGCATGATGCTATAGTAGCTCTTTTGCTATATCCAATTGTAGGAGCTTTAGGAACTTCGCTTATCGCCTTGTTGTTTACAAATATTCCTGCTCAATTTTTAAATGAAGGTATAAAGTCTGTGGTTGAAGAAGCAAGTCCTTGGTTGCTATTACTCATAGGCGGTGTCCTAGCGGGAATGATGTCTGCAGATATGGGTGGGCCATTAAACAAAACAGGCTATGCTATAGGTGTGTTATTTTTAGCTGATTCACTTCCAGAGATGGGCGTTGGCAGTAAGCTTATGGGAGCAGTTATGCTAGGCGGTATGATCCCTCCTTTAGCGGCAGGAGTAAGTGCTTACTTAATTCCTCAAGTTTATTCTGATAAAGAAAAGAAACATGCTTTAGCTGCCTTAGGAAAAGGTTTAGCTTTTATCACTGAAGGTGTAATTCCTTTCCTTGATTTTTCACCTATCAAAATGAAGATTGCTTGTATCTTATCTTCGGCTGTAGGTGGTGCTTTATCGTTGTATTTTGGTTGTTCAATTTGCGCACCTCATGGTGGTATTTTTGTTATACCTTTAGCAGAAAACTTACCTTATTATTTGTTGTCTTTAGGCGTAGCTACAATTTTTGGTGCGTTCTTATTTGCTTATCTAAGATTAAATAGAAAGGATTTAAAATAGCTTATTCATCTATTTCAGGTAGGTTACAAATAGCACTTTCAAGTCTATTTTTCCAAGTTTGAATAAGCTCTTTTTGATGTTGGTTTTCTTCTTTTAACTTAGAAAACTCTCTTTGCAGGGAAGATAACTCTTTCTCTTTGTTCTCTAATTGAGCAGCAGTGCTAATTAGCTTATCACTAAGTTGTTTGCAACCTTCGTAAATTTCATTTAGTTCTTTTAGAAGTTGCCTTTCGCGAGGAGAAAGAGTTAATTTATCCATAACTAAAGAATGTATCTACTTACATCCTCATTCTCAACTAGAGAGCCTAAGTGCTCATCTACATACTTATCATCAATAGTAATAGTAGTACCAGGATTATCTGGGGCTGTAAAAGAAATATCCTCAAGGATTTTTTCCATTAAAGTATGTAAACGTCTAGCACCGATATTTTCGGTTTTTTGATTTACTTTGAAAGCATCTTCGGCAATTCTAGTGATTGCACTATCTTCAAATTTAACAGTAACATTTTCAGTAGACATCAAAAGCTCATACTGTTTAGTTAAGCTGTTATGAGGCTCTTTTAGAATTCTTTCAAAATCTTCAGTTGTAAGAGCTTGTAATTCTACACGAATAGGCAATCTACCTTGAAGTTCAGGGATTAAATCAGATGGTTTCGACATCTGGAAAGCACCTGAGGCAATGAACAACACGTGATCTGTTTTTAGCATTCCGTATTTTGTGTTTACAGAGGAGCCTTCAATAAGTGGTAACAGATCTCTTTGAACTCCTTGTCTTGATACAGCGCCTCTATCTGCACTTTCTTGGCAGATTTTGTCAATTTCATCAATAAATACAATGCCGTTATTCTCAGCAAGTTCAATTGCTTGAGTACGAAGATCGTCATTTTTAGTAAGTTTAGCTGCTTCCTCTTCAACAATAACTTTGAAAGCATCCTTAATCTTCATCTTTTTAGTAGTCTTCTTGCCTTGAGTCATTGAATTGAAGATGGACTGAAGTTGATCGTTGATTTCATCCATACCAGGAGCACCACCGATTACATTAACTGTAGGTCCAGTATCTTCAACGCTAATTTCAATTTCCTTTTCATCTAACTCATGTTCACGTAATTTCTTTCTGAACAATTGTCTAGCTGAAGAAGAATTTTTTTCATCCTCTGTTGCGCTAGGTGCTGGTAGTAATACATCAAGAATTCTTTCTTCTGCTGCATCTTCAGCTTTTGTTTTGTTATGTTTAAAAGCTTCATCTTTAGCCATTTTCATGGATACTTCAGCTAGTTCTCTGATGATAGATTCAACATCCTTACCAACATAGCCAACTTCGGTATATTTAGTAGCTTCTACTTTTACAAAAGGAGCGTTAGCAAGTTTTGCTAAACGACGTGCAATTTCAGTTTTACCTACACCAGTAGGACCTATCATTAGGATATTTTTAGGCACGATTTCACTGCGCAAATCTTTAGTGATTTGCATTCTGCGCCATCTATTTCTAAGAGCAATAGCTACCGCTTTTTTAGCTTCTTTCTGTCCAATAATAAATTTATCTAATTCGCTGACAATTTCGCGAGGGGTAAGTTCAGACATGTTATTTCTCAATAGTTTCAATAATATGATTTGAATTAGTGAATACACAGATATTGCAAGCAATATCTAAAGATTTCTTTACAATCTCAACAGCGCTAAGATCAGTATTGTCCATTAAAGCTCTAGCTGCAGCTAAAGCGTAATTACCACCAGAGCCTGTAGCTAAGACATCATCTTGCATTCTTACTACGTCACCAGTACCTGTGATCATCAAAGAGTCATTTGCATCTGCCACAATTAAAATTGCTTCTAGCTTTCTTAAAGCTCTATCAGAACGCCAAAGCTTAGCTAATTCAATGCATGCTCTCTCTAAGATACCTTGATGCTCTTCAAGTTTCTTTTCAAATAGATCAAGTAGGGTAAAAGCATCCGCTGTAGAGCCTGCAAAACCTGCAATTACTTTATCATGAAAGATTTTACGTACTTTTCTAGCATTGCCTTTTAATATGGTGCTTTGACCCATAGTAACTTGGCCATCGCCACCAACAGCTACAACACCATTTCGTCTTACTGATACGATAGTAGTCATTAGTTATTCCTTGTTTCTAAGGTGCATTGATTGATTAACTGAAGCTTATCAAGCTTGTTAAAGGTTTCAATTGCTTCTTCTCTTGATTTAAAAGGTCCTAACAATAATTTGTACACTTTATCTTGTTGCACAACATTAGATATTAAACCACTGCTCATGGCTATATTAGCCTTTGCCTCTTCAGCAAATTTCTTACTTGAGAATTTATCGCAGTATAAAGAAATATTTCCTTGTTCAGTGTTTTCTTGAGGTGCGACTTCATCTTTTGAGTTGGTATCTTGGATGTTAGCTACAGAAATTTCAGTTTCTTGTTCTTTTGGGGTTTGACTTGAAGATTCTTTAGCTGCTGGCTGTGCATTAGGCTGAATTTGCAGATCTTGAGCATCGCTATTTTGATTTATCAAATCATTTTGAGCGTTTACATTAGCTTCAATATCTAAAGGATCTGTTGCTACAGCATTATTATCCTCAAAAGATATAGTGTCAGAGGAATTATTATCATTAGGATGTAGCACTAGTTTTTCATTTGAACTTGAGGAAAATGCAAAACATAGTGCTATTACTA
>JAEWPL010000248.1 GCA_023460615.1 Pseudomonadota bacterium
GCAAAACAAATTAAATTACGTAAAGCACAAAGTGCTGTAAACAACTTAACTAATTCAGAGTGCGCAAACAAGTTATATGCAACACTTGCTCAGAATCCATTTTTATGTGCTACTGTAGGTATCTCTATTGCTGAGATCTTAAAGCACTTAAAAGAAGGTACTTTTGACAAGAAAGCAAAATTAGGCAACTTTGTAGCCTTTACCTGCAACGATGTGCAAAATAGAGTTCACTCTATGTATCCACAGGAATTTACTAAACCATACCCTATTGAGGCAATTGGCGCTGTAGTAATGCAAATCCTTGAGCATGCAGAGTTATTAAAGGGTGTAAGTGCTCCCCTAATTCCTAAGGTTGAGCATGGCAAATTAACTGTTGAAATTAAAGTTGATGATAACGGTGTAGAGCTTACAGAAGAGTCAAATGAGTTCTTAAATAAGGCAGATTCAGCTTGTAATTTATTTACTGCAAAGCAAAACTTTGCGCCTAACTTTGCAAACATCACCATGTTCTACGCTCAAAAGATTGTAGATAAATACAAGGCTTAGTTTATCTTTAAAGATAAAGCTATTGCTTTAGACTGCTATCTTAAAAGGCTCTGATTAAGCTTATTTGCATATCAGAGCTTTTTTAGTAGCTGACAAACTCTTGCTTATAGGTAATTCTTTAGAAGGTACACCTTCAATCCATAGGTAAGATAATAAAAGACAAAACTATCAAAGAAACAAATTAAACTAGGTCAAACCTCAAAGTGAGTTAAAAAAAATTCTCATTGACTTACTCAAATTATCATCTAAAATTAAAATGCAATTTTAATTTTGTCTTTTTCTTTTACTGTAATTTATTTTCCAAATTACTTACTTAGGATCAAAAAATGTACATTAAAAGAACCATCGAAAACTCTATTTCAGAGTTTAGTAAAATCTTTCCTGTGGTTTATATTGGTGGACCTCGTCAAGTTGGAAAAACAACAGTCTTTGAAGAATTTTGTAAAAAATCAGACCGCCAAATTGTTTCATTAGATAGCTTTAACAACAGAGAGTTAGCTCAAAATGATCCTGAAATTTTTCTACAAAAGTACTCAGGAAAACTTCTCATAGATGAGGTTCAATATGCACCTCAATTATTTTCATGCATAAAGCAAATTGTTGATAAGAATAAAGTGTGCGGTCAGTACTTTTTGACAGGTTCAGTTCATTTTAGCTTAATGAAAAATATTACAGAATCTCTTGCTGGTCGAGTTGGTATTATGAAACTACTTGGTTTTTCTCAAGAAGAAAAAATGAACATTGAAGCAAGCAGAGGTTTTATTCCAACCAAAGCTTATTTAGATGAGAAAGAGAGTTTATTAAAAGACAAATCTTGCAATTACCTATTTCATGAAATTTGGAAGGGATCTTATCCTAGGTTATATCACCTAGATGATAATAGTTGGTCAAAATTTTATGACTCCTACCTTCAAACCTATATTTCACGAGATATAGTAAATTACACCAACGTAAATAATGAAGTAGATTTTTATAGGTTCATGAAAGTACTAGCTGCAAGAACTGGACAGGAAGTAAATCACTCTACTTTGGCAAGAGAGCTTGGAATATCTTCTGTGACAGTTAAATCATGGTTATCAATTCTAGTAGCATCAGGCCTTGTTTTCCTATTACCTCCTTATTATAAAAATTTAACTTCAAGAGTCGTAAAATCACCTAAACTACATTTCTTAGATTTAGGTTTAGTTTGCTTTTTACTTGGTTATTCAAGTCCAAACATTGCTGAAAACTGCCCTATGTCAGGAGCTTTACTTGAAAGCTATGTAGTAAGTGAAATTGTAAAAAGCTATTACCATCGAGGACAAACGCCAAATCTCTATTACTACAGAGATAAAGAGCAAAGAGAAATTGATGTGCTTTTAGAAGAAGATGGCCTTTTATATCCTATGGAGATTAAATCAAAGTCTAATCCTACTAAAGACGATATAAGACACTTTGAGGTAATTGATAAGGTACTTAAAGTACCTCGTGGAAATGGTGCTGTGCTTTGTAGAGCAAGTAACTACTTGCCTTTAACAAAGCAAGATTATTTAGTTCCGATAAGCTATATCTAGTTTCTACACAAGATCCTAAGAAACTTACTTAGGATCTTAAATTTGCTACTCAAAAAGAGTATTTTAAAGCTTGTGGACAAGTCCACACAGGCTTTACATTCTCTTCCATTCTTAAGTTTAAACCAAGCTCTCTGTAGGTTCCTTCATGATGAAAGTCTGAACCAAAAGAGGCTAAAAGCTGATATTCAAGACAAAGCTTATTTAAAAGATCATAGTTTGTCGCATTGATTTGACTATTGCAAACTTCCATCGCATCGCCACCACATGCTTTAAAGTAGCTTATAAGCTCTCTTCTGCGAGTATTAGTAAGCTGATAGCGGTTAGGGTGAGCTAAAACAGCTACGCCACCTGCGTTTTTAATTGCTTCTACAGCCACCTTAATATCAGGCCACAAGGTTTTTACATAGCAGCTTTTACCTTTTTTTAAGTAGCTATCAAAGGCATCGTTTACATCTTGAGCTCTGCCCATTTTAGCAATGTAGGCTGCATAATTACCACGAGTGATAGTGGCATCTTCTGAAGCTAACTTCTTACATTCCTCATAGGCATTAGCAAAACCTTGTTTTTCAAGTTTTGCACCAATAGCTTTAGCTCTTTCAATACGACGCTGCTTTTGATCTTGAATGTAACTTTGAATTGAAGGAGCATTAGGATCAATAAACAAGCCTACAATATGGATTTGATTATTGTTGAAGGTAGTAGACAATTCACAGCCTTCAATCAATTGTATTTTACCCATCGCTGCCTCTTTAGCTTCTTTAATACCTAAAGTTGTATCGTGATCGGTTAAAGCTATATGAGTAAGACCTCTGCTATAGGCGCGCTCAACTAATTGAGTTGGAGTAAGTCCACCATCAGAGGCGTTTGAATGAGTATGTAAATCTATCTTTGAAAAGATTGCAGCCATTAAGCTTGTCCTATACTTTCTAATTCTTCCCAACGAGCATATAAGGCATCTAAATCCTCTTGCACTTGACCTCTTTTAGTTGCAACCTCTCTTGCTTTAGTACCGTCATCATCATACAAAGCAGGATCGTTTAATTGCTCATCTAAAGTTGCAAGTTGTGTTTCTAATTGCTCAATTTTACCTGGAAGCTCTTTTAATTCGTGTTTTTGAGTAAAGGTTAAACCTTTGGTCTTTTTAATAGGTTTAGGATCAGGAGTAGACTTTTGCTCTTTACTCTCTTTTTGTTGAGATTTTAAGCTATTTTGTAAAGCTAATGCTTTCTTTTGATAATATCTTTCAACATCTTCCCAACCACCAACAATCGACTCGATATGACAATTACCGTCAAACACCCAAGTCTCAGTTGCAACCTTATCAATAAATTGTCTATCGTGGCTGATAACAATTACAGTACCTTCATAAGAGCTTATAAGATCTTCTAATAAATCTAGAGTTTCTAAATCTAAATCATTAGTTGGCTCATCCATGATAAGCACATTTGATTCTTTAGCAAATAACCTTGCTAAAAGCAGTCTGTTCTTCTCGCCACCAGATAAGATTTTTACAGGAGATCTTGCACGCTGTCCTGTAAATAAGAAGTTAGCTAGATAGGAAATTACATGTTTGTTCTTACCGTTAATGCAAACCTCAGTATGACCATCGGCTACATTGTCAGCTACAGACTTATCTAAATCTAAAGCTTCATGGTATTGATCAAAGTACTGAACTTTTAAATTTACACCTACTTTAATCTTGCCAAAGGTTGGTTTAAGCTCCTCTAATAAAGCCTTGATGAGAGTTGTTTTACCACAGCCATTAGGACCTGTGATACCGATTCTATCCCCACGCATTATAGTTGCAGAAAAGTTCTTTAAAACTTCTTTATCACCAAAGCCTAAACATAAATCTTTAATCTCGTATACAAGATTACCGCTTCTTTGCGCGCTATTAGCCTCCATGATGACATTACCTTGTCTATCACGGCGGTTTGCTCTTTGAATACGTAATTCTTTTAGGTCACGTACACGACCTTCATTGCGAGCAAGTCTTGCTTTAACCCCTCGTCTAATCCAAGCTTCTTCTTGAGCTAGGATTTTGTCAAATTCTTTGTTGGCAAGATCTTCTTTACGTAAGCGCTCATCACGAAGCTCAATGTACTTACTAAATGAGCCAGGATAAGAATAGCACTTGCCTCTATCAAGCTCTACAATTCTAGTAGCACAGTGATCGGCAAACATTCTATCGTGAGTTACAAAAACAATGGTACCATCAAAGGTCTTAATTGCCTCTTCAAACCAAGTGATGGATTCAATATCTAAGTGGTTAGTAGGCTCATCTAAAAGTAACAGTTGTGGCTCACTCACTAAGGCTTTTGCAAGAGCTGCCTTTCTTCTGTTACCACCACTTAAATCTTTTAAAGGTAAGGCAGGATCTAAACCTATTTTGTTTAAGATCTTTTTGACTACAGCATCCTTTTGCCAGCCGTCATGCTTATCTAAAAAGGCTGACAATTCCATTTGCCTATGTACGTCAGTGCAAGTACTAAACTCTGAAAGAGCCTGACCAACAACTGCTACACCACTAGCTGCTAGTGTATAAACAGTACCACTATCAAAGGCTGGCGGATCTTGGCATAAGGTGGCAATCTTAAGCCCTGTTTGTACAATTACTTTGCCAGAGTCTAACTCTCTTTGACCTGCAATAATGCTAAGTAATGTTGATTTACCTGTACCATTGCGACCAACTAAACAAACGCGCTCGCCCTCTTCAATTGAGAAATTTGCACCTTCTAATAACTTATCAGCACCATTATTTAAATGGGCATCAATAACGGAGATTAAGCTCATTTAAAGATCTTTAACTCCATTAGGACCAAAAACTCTTACTTTGCGCTCTGGAGCTTTTGAAAATGGCTTACGCTTTGAGTCAAAGGAAGATGGCTTTCTTGTGCTGTGCTTATTAGTAATAGCACTACCCCATACTTTATTAGTGGTAGTACGCTCTGCTCTTCTTTGTGCTCTTTGTGGATTGTGATCTTCGTAATTTGAAGACTTATAATCGTGGTAAGTCTCTTTCTTGTCGGTTAATACCTTCTGCCACTTAGGAGCAGTCTCAGTATTTACCATAGGCACAATTTCTTTTTGTACGTTCTCTTGATGGAAGACTAACTCAAAACAAGTGTGAATTTTCTTATTACGTAAGAAGTCACGAGGTAGAGTTTGCTCTGAGATATTAGTAAATTCAAAGCCATAGTCTTTGATGCTCTCATCTAACACAAAGCCACGTAAGTTAGTGCAGAATATAACTTTACCACCATCTTTTAAGTGACGGGTTAGATTTGACAATAAAGCAATTTGATCACGCTTTACATCAAAGCTCTTTTCCATACGCTTTGAATTTGAGAAGGTTGGTGGATCGATATAAATTAAATCAAACTTACGACCTTGATCTTTTGAAAGCCAAGCTAAGCAGTCTGCTTGAATAAACTCATGTTTATTAACATCTAAGCTGTTTAATTTAAAGTTATCCATGCCCCACTGTAAATAAGTCTTTGACATATCAACAGACACAGTCTTTACCGCACCACCTAAAGCTGCAGCCACAGAAGCTGAGCAAGTGTAGGAGAATAGATTTAAAAATTCTTTACCTTTAGCTTCATTAAAGAGGCGTTTTCTAATTAAACGAGCATCTAAGAATAAACCTGTATCAAGATAATCATATAAATTTACCTTGTATAGAGCGTTATTCTCATTTACAGTCATAAACTCATTTCTAAGTTCTGCTGCTTTCTCGTACTGGCTATCGCCCTTTTGAATTTCTCTGCTCTTTAAGATAACTTTATCGCCTGATACACCAGCTACTTCCACAGTGGCACTTAACATATCAAGCTCATGCTTTTTAGCTACACGTGGGTTAACTTTAGCAGGAGCCTTGTATGCTTGAATTACATAGTAGCCATTGTAGTAATCAATAGCAGCTGCATATTCAGGTACATCAGCATCGTACACACGGTAAGCGTTTATGTTAACGTTTTTAGCCCACTTTTGCATGTTTGCAAGGTTCTTCTTTAAGCGGTTTGCAAAGTCATTAGCAATCTTTAGATTTTGCTCTTCTTTAACTGACAATTGCTGCTCTTTGTTGATGTCAAAGACACGTAATTGACATAACAATTCGCCGTTATAAAGTTTATAAACCTTATCTGAATGCAATCTCATGCAAGATAAGAGCTCAGTTGAGGAGGAGATCACACCAGCTCTAGCACCTGCAAAGTGCTCTTTGAAATTAGCACCAATCTTTGTATAAAGGGCAATCAACTCATTGAAGTTACCCATTCTCTTACCATATGGAGGGTTAGTTACGATAGTAGTATGTAACTTGTTATCAAATGGGTTGTATAAATTCTCCACAGGACATTGATATACTTTAACTAATTTATCAAAGCCTGCCTTTTGAGCATTCTCATTGGCAATATCGACGATATAAGGATCTAAATCAAAGCCTACAATTTGCACGCCTTTATCACAAGCTTGTTGAATACCAGCTTCACTTAAGGCTTTAGCTTCGTTGACTAAATCCTCCCATACAGATGGCTCAAATTGCTTTAACTTAAAGAAACCATAATGAGATCTTTTAATACCAGGAGCTGTATTAGTAGCAATGGCTGCAGCTTCAAATAACAAAGTACCAGAGCCACACATTGGATCTAAAAAATTCTCTTTGTCATAGCCTGTTCTTACCACCATAGCAGCTGCTAAATTCTCTTTTAAAGGAGCAGCACCTGTACCACGGTGATACTCTCTTTTAAGTAAAGCACGACCTGACAAGTCAATTAAGATATTAGCACTGCCCTTTTTATCTAAATGGCAATTGATAAGTACATCAGGATTATCCTTATCTACAGAAGGTCTACCACCTTGCGTAGTTTGCAAACGGTCACAGATAGCGTCTTTTACTTTTAAAGCACCATATTGAGTGTTACGAATAGATTCATTAGTACCAGAGAAGCTTACTGCGATAGTATTGCTTTTATCAAAATAACGCTCCCAAGCTACACCGTTAGCACCGATGTATAGCTCACTATCAGTTTCACAGTAAAATTCAACTAACTCTAATAAAATTCTTGAGGCAAAGCGAGACCATAAGCAGGCTTTCATACCTGTAGCAAAATCGCCTTTAAAAGATACACCAGCTACAGTTTCTTTAGCAGAGGTTACACCTAGTTGTTGTAATTCATTTAATAATAAAGTTTCTAAACCTTTAGGACAGGTTGCAAAAAAGGATAATGCCATCTATCAATTACTCCATTAAACTGTTGCATATTATACTGTAATTATGTGATATTTATACGATTTTTAGCTTAGAAAAGCGAAGGTATAACAAAGTGAAGTACGATTAGGATTAACAGGAATTTAAGATTGTATTTGGTGAATTTTTTTAAGTAGTAAAGTGGCTTTGCTCCCTCTACTTTCACATAGGCTTTAAAGGAGATTAAACTTGCCATAGAAGCTATGATAGTACCTAAACCACCTACATTTACTCCAAGCAACAAGGCATCAGGATCTTTTACAAATGCAGATAACATCACTGTTGCAGGAACGTTACTTATGATCTGAGATAAACACAAGGACACAAAGTACTCATAGTGACCTACAAATTCAAAGCAAAAATCTCTTAATCCTTCAATATTCGTAATATTGTGTACAAAGATAAACAACAGTAAAAATAGCGACAAGAGCTTGTAATCTACCTTTGAAAACAAGTTTTTTGAGATAAAAAACACCGCTATCACCACGATACTGCCAACTAAATACACATTTAGGACATTCAGCACACACAAAATACATAACAAGAATAAAGCACTAAAGGCATAAGCTTTTTTCTTGTCTACAGCTGTAAGCTTTGATTTACCAATCTTTAAGCTGTTAGTATCGATATGGTGAGTAAACACCATTAACAGGAAAAAGCACACTAAAAAGGTTGGTGCTGTTACTTTAAAAAAGGACAAAATGTCGTAGTTAAAGTAAGTATAGATAAAGAGGTTTTGTGGGTTACCAATAGGAGTTAACATACTGCCCATATTAGCTGCAATAGTTTGCAGAGTTACCACAGGTATTAAAAGATCCTTTCTACCTATTAAAATAAAAGCATTGATAGCAAGTGGTACAAAGATGATTAGTGACACATCATTAGTCACTAACATTGAAATAAAGAAATTTATAAAGATAAAAAGTCTAGCTAAACTTCTTGTGTTAGCAACTAGTGCAAAACACTTTTTATAACAAAAATCTAGGATGCCAATAAGTCTAAAGCCTGCTACCACCAGCATTAGACAAGCAAGTAGCAACAGCACCTCAAGATTTAAAGCTTTAACTAAAGCATCTTGGTTAAACTCAACTAAAAAGGAGGAGATTAAAGCTAAGATAAAGGCAATACATAAATCAAGATTGTCTTTACAAAAGGATAATAGGTTAAATTTTTTCAACATACAACAAAAGTAAATGCAAAACTTATACCTATATTTTAACACTTACTTATTGATATGCTTAAACTCTACAGCACAGGATTTTTTAGAAAAACAAATTCCATAGCAGAAGATGTTCTTTACAGCATCATAATCTAAATAGTCCTGATAATAATCTTTGTGCTCTATTTGCTCTAAAGCTAATTTAGCAACCTTAAATTTCTGGAATTTATTATCAGTTTGTTTTATCTCTATAATAACAGCTGTCTTTTCATCTGTACTTGTAAAAGTAATATCAGCATATCCCTCACCTAACTCTTTGTTTGAGGCGTAATTTTCAAGATAATCTTTCTGACTTGAGAAAACACCATTTAAAAATCCTTGATAGTAGGACTCTTTAGGCTCATTACTTGAGAAATCTCTTACTGAGATAAATCCTTTTAAAAGGCTATCTAAAGCTAATTTTAAACCATCAGCATTTCCCTTAAAGATAGCTTTGATAATGTCATTTGCTTTAGCTAATTGAGTTTTATCTTTAGTAAAGTATTCTAAGATATTCTTTCTAAAGGCGATTAGAATACTGTTATTTGGTATCACTAAATCGATAGGCTTATGATCAATATCGAATATAGCACCTTTAGCTGGAGTTAAATATCCAGTATAGGCTAAAAGTGACCAGAAATCGTCACTGTCATGATCTTTTAAATCCTCATGGTTCATATTTACATGAATTTTCTTCTGAACAGAGCCACCATCTACTAGTGTCTGCATGCTATCAGCATCTTCTTCTGATATGAAGCCTAAGAATTCTTTTATTACATCGGTAGAGCCTGTATGGTACCAATAGCAATCGGCTGTAACCTTAGATTCTTTTTTTTCTAGAGCACTTTGACAGAAACTTACTACATCCCAAGAGCAATAAACTTCATGATTGTTGAAGTTATAACCGTCGTAGTTTTCTTTTACTAAAGCTTTAAACTCTGACAAGTTATAGTAATCAAGCATGTCATTAGTTTCTTTTTCAGTAAAACCAATGATGGTAGGTATAAGATCTTCGCTGTTAAATACTGTGTTTACTCTAAAGTTATTAACACCTGTAAAGATACTTTCCTTAGCTACACGGAGACATCCTGTAACTACAGCTTTATGTACATACTTATCTGTATCTTTAAGCGCCTTGCTATACAAAGCAGATATCAAATCTACCATTTCTTTGTAATAGCCAAATTGTGATGCTTTAGCAAGAGGTACATCATACTCATCTATCAAAAGAATTACTTGCTTGTCATAATGTTTGTATAACAGAGTGATTAAATCTTGCAAGGATGACTTTAATATATCAAGATTGTTTATATCTCTTAATAAATTAAAATCTAAGAGATTACTTAATAATAACTTGTCACCTTCATCTAACTTAGTACTGTTTTGTAAAA
>JAEWPL010000249.1 GCA_023460615.1 Pseudomonadota bacterium
AGCCTTATTTTCTTACTAATGTGTTAAAATTACACAAATAATTATTTAATTGTAAGGAATTGAGAATGACGGATATTTACAGTACTAGTACAAGTAACCTTGGTGCTAGCATCGCACGTACCGGTTATTCTTTAACTACTATTACTCTCAATGCAGGTACTTTAGAAGAGCTTAAAGATATTCTTGAAAAGAAAATAGCTATTAGCCCTGAGGTATATCACAATTCATCAATCGTTATCGATGTTGCCAATGTAAACTTTTTGCATGAACTAGACTTTAAAGCTATGCAAGCTTTATGCAGAGAGTATGGTGTCTTTCTAATAGGTCTATCCGGTGTCATCAATGAAGACAGAGCAAAGACTTTGTCTGATATGAATATACCTATCGTAAACTCTACTAAATTTGCTAGAATGCGTGAGGAGAATTTTAAGCCACGCATTATTACTAAGACAGTAGAAGTTAAAGTTCCTGTACAAATTAAAGTACCATATGAAGTCCGTGTTGCAGAGCCTTTGATGGTCATCAATCGCAATTTGCGCTCAGGTGATTTAATCTCTGCACCAAATAATTCTGTTTTAGTCATTGGCAATGTAGCAAGTACTGCAAGAATTATTGCCTCACATAATATTATTATCTTAGGTGATCTCCACGGTGACGTGTTAGCAGGTGCCCCTAAAGGTCAAGATACCATGGGCTATCCTAATGGTATGATTTATGTAAGTGGCTTATTTGAACCTAGTTTAGTTGCTATTTCTGCTCAATATCAAACAGCAGATGATCTAGAGTGCAATCACAAATTACAAGGCATTTACGGTAGTCGAGGTGGTATTAAAGTAACCCTTGATAACGATATGCTAAACTATACAAAACTAAAAGTTTTTTAAAATGTTCTCATAAAGGAAATAAAGATGTCAGAACAAGAAATTAAAAAAGACAATACAGCAGTAGAAGCAACAGAAGAAAAGAAAGAAGAGCAAACCAAAGAAGCTGAAAAAGCAAAAGAGACTGAAGCTAAAGTAGAGAAAGATGCTGATGTTGATGAAAACGGTTTGAGCAAAGCTCCTTTTAAGAACTTACATGTAATCGTAGTAACCTCTGGTAAAGGTGGTGTAGGTAAGACCACTTCTTCAGCTGCAATTGCAACAGGTATTGCAAGAAAAGGTCACAAGACTGCAGTTTTAGATTTCGATGTGGGCTTGCGTAACTTAGATTTGATCATGGGCTGTGAGCGCCGTGTGGTATATGACTTCATCAATGTTATTCAAGGTGAAGCAAAGCTAAACCAAGCTTTAATTAAAGATCGTCATGTAGACAACTTATATGTATTACCAGCCTCTCAAACTAAAGATAAAGATGCACTTACTTTAAAGGGCGTTGAGGCTGTATTCCGTGAGTTAGACGACATGAACTTTGAGTATGTGGTTTGTGATAGTCCTGCAGGTATCGAAGCTGGTGCTTTAATGGCTCTATACTTTGCTGATGAAGCTATTGTAACCACCAACCCAGAAGTATCTTCAGTACGTGACTCTGACAGAATCATTGGTATTTTAAATGCTAAGTCTCGTCGTTCAGAGCTTGAGATGGAGCCTGTAGCTGCTAAGTTACTTTTAACTCGTTACGTTCCAAGCCGTGTAAAGAAAGCTGAGATGTTATCAGTTGAAGATGTTCAAGAATTATTAACTATTCCTTTATTAGGTGTAATTCCTGAGTCTGCTGATGTATTAAAGGCTTCAAACTCTGGTAATCCTATCATCTTAGATGAGGCTTCAGATGCTGGTAAGGCTTATGAGGACGCAGTTGAGAGATTACTAGGTAAAGAAGTTCCACTACGTTTTACCACCGAGAAGAAAGGTCTTTTTGGTAAGATTTTTAAGAAATAATTTAGGAGGTTAGTATGTCATTTTTAAAAACTATCTCCGAAGCAATTTTTAAGGATAAGTCTGAGACTTCAGCTGTATCAGCAAAACAACGTTTACACCTTGTTTTGATTAACGATAGAGCAGGTCGTGAAGCCCCTGACTATATGCCAAAATTACGCCAAGAGATTTTTGAAGTGTTAAAGAAGTATATCAAAATTGATTCTGAGGCTGATGTTGAGTTCAATATCGCTAATAAAGAAAACACTTCTATCATGGAAATGTCTGTGTCTTTAGATAAAAAAGACGAAAACGAGTGATCTTAAAAGCTCATCTTAATTGATCGGCATTTAGCCGATCAATTATTGAACATCTAAAATACCTCTTGTTAATAAATCTCATCATAGTAAAATCAATTCCATCAAAGACAAAGTCGTTTCACTTTGATTTAATAATATTTAGTGCTCAAGGCACAGTCACATAACAAGGATTAGCTATTATGGATAACTTCTTACAAAAATTACCTTCTTTTGTACGCATTTGGTTGTATGAGTACATTAAGAAATTTGCAACAATTCAAGGACGTGCTACCCGTGCTCAATACTGGTATAGCGCTCTTTGCGTATTCATTGTAAACGCAGTATTGGGAATTCTAGGTATTATCCCTTTTGTTGGTGTGCTTTTTGAT
>JAEWPL010000250.1 GCA_023460615.1 Pseudomonadota bacterium
CTTTATACTCATATAGTTTGGTAATAAGATTCATAATTTTTGCTGTATAAAGATTGCAAGGTGTATCGAAATAATCAAAGGTTCTCATTTTTAATCTCCTAAATTAACAATAATCGCCGTCATTCATAGTAAATGATGGTGCTTATAGAGGTAACAGATCTTTTAAAACAGCACTACTTAAATTGATATGTGAAGTTCAGAGATGACATGATAGTAAAACTTTTTCTAGCTGGTAAAGCAAAGTTTTTGCTTTATAGGTGGCGTCCTTGGCGCGAATTGAACGCGCGACCTTTCGCTTAGGAGGCGAACGCTCTATCCAACTGAGCTACAAGGACTTTTTTAGATAGTGTCGGTATTATATCAATATCATGAATTGATACAATACCGAAAACAAATTATTGAATGGTTACTAAATCATTAGCCTTAATGTTTAAGGTGTTTTGATGCATATTGATAGGATGTAATCTTGCAGTACGAGGGTATACTCTTATGACTTTGTACTTGCTTGAAGTCTTATCATAAGTCTCATACTCATCCCCTAAATCTCCATTTCTTATAGAATGTTGAATTAAGGTAAAGATCTGTCCTTCTTTTAAGTTACTGTCATTTCCAAGGTTAATGATTAGATCGTCTTCATCTAAATCGATAACTCTTGCGGTAACATTTTGACACTCTAGCGCATAGATAATATCTTTTACAGCTCTTGAGCAGAGATCATAAAGTCTTTGGCCATAATCAGAGCTTTTAAATCTGTCAGAGCGAAGATCAATGCGGTCAGACGGTTTAAAAGTCCAATCAGTTTCAGCAGTGTAGTTTTGATGGAATACTTGTGTTTGATTTACAGCATCATAAATATCAATATCAAAATTGATGCTGCGAGTATTGTTGAATACAAGTTTAGTTAGGACGTTGTTACCAACCTCTGAGGTAGCAACAGAGTTTATAGTACCTAGCATGATGTATTGCGCATTAGCCTGATTTGCCACAGCTCTTATATTGTCAGCTTGATATTTAGCATTTACATTCCTGCTTTGAGCATTAGTAAGATTTGCATTTACAAGATTACGTAATGCAAAAGCTCTTGATGAACCTAACTTATCGTAGATAATTTTATTGATCTCAATATTGATATCCTCAATACCAATAGAGCTTTGATAGCTTTTTGAATCAGCAAATTTAAAGCTTATAGGTACCATTGTTTTAGGTAAGGAAGAGACAGAGCAACGCTTTTTTAATTTCTCATCGTCAATAAAGGCTTTTAAGGTTACACTTACTTTATTTAAAGTAGTTTGCACTTCAACTACTTCTATCTTTTTGACTGGGTTTTGAGCTCTTAGTTGAAAATCCTCTGATTGCAAAGCACCATTTTTATATACTTGTAGTAGCTTTACATCAGCTCCAGATTGCATCATGATGTTTTCAAGCGCATCGTTTACCGCCTCATCTCTTGTAGTGCCGATACCATTTGAGGTATACCACTTAGCATTAGCACTAAAGGCAAAGGCCAAAAGACCTAAAGATAAAAGAGTTTTAAGTATGGTTTTTTGCATAATTCACCTATATATAATGGGGTGACTAATTTTTAAAATTAATTCCTTGATGGAATTTTGTCATTTGGCATTGAATTTGCATAAATTACACCAAGATTGTAAAAATGTTAAAAAAATAACAGCTTTTTACAATTACTCAATGTGTTGATTATACAAACAAAAGAAGGTCAGGATGGAGAGAAAAATATTAAATATGCTAAGCCTTGCATTATCTCTAATGCTAGTGGGCTGTTCGGCAAATCCTGCCCCTGATGGCAAGGAAGTAAAAGCTCCTAATACTGCACAGGTTGCAGAGGATATTTACAATAAGCCTGGTATGGAGATTAGCAAAATTGTATCTAATATGGCAGATACTTTGCACAAGACCATGATGGCAGACTTGTCAAAAGAGGAGAATTTAACTCATTCCTATACTGATGAGGAAGGTAAGGTCGTCAAATATTCGACTGTACCAAAAGTTGCCGTTACCTCCTTTGTAGATACAGATACTTATGAGGACGCAGGATACTTAGGCAGAACCATGGCAGAAATGTTTGTCCATGAGTTAGATAGACGTGGTATTAGCGTTTTTGAGTATAAGTTAACTGGTGCTATTTCTATTACCAAAGACGGTGAATTTGTATTCTCCCGTAATTGGAAGAAGGTAGCAAGACAAGCTATGGTAAGACATATTGTGGCAGGTACTATTAGCCGCAATGATAAAGGTGTAGTTATCGTAGGTAGAATTATCAACATGCAAAATTCTACTGTAGTAGGTTCAACTACTAACTTTATCCCATATGAGTTATTACCATATTGCTATCGTACCGCTCAAAAGAATTGCTCCTTAAATGGCGTAAGCTCTTATTTATATCAACCTGGCAATCTTGTGGTAGATGGTAAGGTTAAAGATACTGTAGTAAAGCGTACTGTAAGTGTTACTAAAGCAAAGGTAAGAGCAAATAGCACTACTATTAAACAAGGTAATGTTGTTGCTTTAAGTGAAAAAGATAGACAAAAAATTAAAGAGCAAAAATTTAAAGACAACTACTACAGTATAGGTACTGAGGAATTTAATAAAAAATACTATGTAAAAGGAGCAGTAGTTCCTGCTACTTCTACTGGTAACTATGAGAAGTATATGGATGAGAGACAAAATTCCTTCTTTAGATTTGGTGCAAACTCAAGTGTAATTTATCCGGCTGATACTTACATGTACGATAAAAAGTTGGTACGAGATGTGCATGATCAAAGTCAGTACTCACGTACTACTCAGTAGGAGGGAATATGCAGTTTGGTAAGTTAATTTTAGTTGGTATTGCTCTAAGCCTTGGTGTATGCGGTTGTTCATCCGTTTCTTTAGTAAAGAATGTAGCTTTTACTGATGACGGAGTTAAGGCACCGTCAAAATTTCCAATCCTAAGAGCTACTGGTTATGCGTCAATTTCTAGACAGCCAGGTGCTACAGCTGAAATTAAACAGATTAAAGCAATGAGAGCCTCTAAGCTTGAAGCTTATAGGGAACTTACCGAGCAAGTAAGTGGCATTTATGTTAAAGCTAATGAAAATGTAAATGCAAGTTCTATAGAGACTTCAAGCAATGTTAAAGCACAAGTTGAAGGCTACGTAAAGGGCGCAAGAGTGATAAGACAATATGCTATAGGTGACACCTACGCAACCGAGCTTGAGCTTGATACTAGAGTAGTGTTCGATTTATATAAGATGCGTGGCGCCTTATAAAAAATAAAAAAGGAGAGAGAAAATGGATAATCGTTTTGTATTTAAGAAAGTTGCTCCACAAAATGTAAATAACAATGTGCAACCTATTACCTTTTATTTAAAAGAGCAAGAAAGGTTACTTACAGAGCTAGATAAAGTTATCTCTCAAGAGTTTCAAGCATTAAAAGACAAGCAAGTGATGCTATTAAAACCATTATCAGAGCAAAAGTCTCACTTAATGGTTAAGCTACAGTCTAATGATCAAAAACTAAAGTTACATCCTGACGTAGCATTGTTGAAAACAGAATATGCTGCAGAGGTTACTATCATTAAGAATATGATGGCCTCTTGCAAGTATCAAAATGAGGTTAACGGCAAGTTAATTACCATGTGCATGCAGTCTAACAACCGCTTACATGCCTTATTAGTTGGTGTGCGTGATGTAGTAACTAAGAATATGACTTACAACGCCAAAGGCAATGCTAGTGCTCGTGGTCCTGTAAGATTGTCGGTTGAAGCCTAATTTTATTTCCTACCTTTTTTTTGAAGAGAGCCTATCACTAAATGATAGGTTTTTTTCAAAAATAAATCCCTTTTTTAAGCCATTCTTGATCGATAGTTTTAGTTATCTCTCCCTTTTTGCCACTTAACTTTAGGCATTTGAAAATCGTCGTTTACAATTCTATGTAAACGGAGGTTATATGGATATCAACAAAGTCTATTTGTCAGGTGTCATTAGTAATATCTATTCGTTATGCAACTTTACTAAAAGTGTTAATTCAAGTTTTGAATTAAGAGCTGAAAGTAATGTTGGTAATAACAAGCTTTGTATTGAGCATTATCAAATTTACTTTAGTGATTTTTATGTCAAAAAGAAACTTAGTAAATCCTTGAGTATAGGGCAACGAGTAAAAGTTCAAGGCTCTATAAAAAAGGCTATTTATACAGATTCTTTAGGCAAAAGAGTCCCAGTATTTAAGATTGTTGCACATTTAATTACACCCATTTAAAAGTAGGATAACTTATGTTTACAGTAAATTTAAAAAAGATCTTTAATAACGAGAACATCATTCTTGATGAGTGCGAGCTAGAGCCATGCAATCTTGTAGAACACATTCCAAACGCAGATGAGAATTATGTGTTTGAGTTAAACGTGTTAAACGAGGTGTTGTTATACCTCTTCCATCCTTTTAAGGACTGTTTGTACTTATCTGGCCCCTCAGGTTGTGGTAAGACCACTTTAATATTGCAAATTGCTGCAAGACTTAATTGGGGAGTTGAGCAAATTACTTTATCTAATAAGTGTGAATCCTTAGATTTAATTGGACACAACACTTTAAGAAAGGGACAGTTAGTTTATGAGTATGGTCCTTTAACTAGAGCTATGATCTATGGTGAGATCTTAATCCTAAATGAGATTGATTTAATGAGCGCGGGAGATCTTGCAGTGTTAAATGATGTGCTTGAAGGCAAGCCACTTACTATTTTAGCTAACAATGGTGAAATCATTAAACCACACCCGCAATTTAGAGTAGTAGCTACTGCAAATACTAAAGGCTTTGGTGATAATACCGGCTTTTACAACGGCGCACGATTATTAAACCAAGCCTTTTTAGATAGATGGCGATTTGTGGAGGTTACCTATCCAAAGCCGAAAGTGGAACTACAAATGCTTAAAAGTGCCTTCCCAAAGCTTGAGGAGGAGATGATGATTAAGTTAGTTAGATTTGCCAATGAATTACGCAGAGTTATTGAAACTGGTTTTGAAAATGGTGTAAGGCAGATCTCAGCTCCGTTCTCTACTAGATCTTTACTTAAAATTGCAGCAATTTTAAGTATCAATACTAAATATTCGGTGCAAAAGATAGTTAAAACCTGTTTTGCTCTGCGCCTGCCAAGTGTAGAGCAGGAGTATGTATTAAGATTGTGTAATGACATCTTTGGCCATGAGGTAGCAGTGATGAAAAAGACTCAAAAGAACAATCTTGATGAGCATATCCCACTTGAAGGGGGCGATGTTACTGCTAATGATACTGATGAAGGGGATAAAAAAGAGGAGGAAAAACCTAAAAAGCGTCAAAGACGAAATATCAAAGCTCAAGCTCTAGAAGCGGTCTAATTTTAAGCAAAATTCAAAGAGCTTGATCTATTTAGCGTTGTGTTAAATAATCAAAGCCTTGTAAGAGGTTTTAACATGACTAGACGTACACTAATAGGTCATCTCTTTGCTATTGTAGTTATCATCTTTTGGGGTATGACTTTTGTAAGTAGCAAAGTGTTGCTAAAAGACTTTACTCCAATTGAGATTTTATTTGACCGCTTTGTAATTGCAACTTTAGCTTTACTTATCTTTGCACCTAAAGCTTTAAAGTTTATCTCCTTTAAAGTAGAGTTGTATTCAGCTTTTGTAGGCCTGTACGGTGTAGTCTTATACTTTTTGTGTGAGAATAATGCTTTAGTTTATTCAAACGCTTCTAATGTGTGTTTGATTGTATCTACAACTCCTTTATTTGTAGGTCTTATCAATTGCATCTTGGTTAAGAAGTTTGATTTAAGCGTTAATTTCTTTTTAGGTTTTGTTATTGCCATAACTGGTATTGCCTGTCTTTCTATGGGAACTTTATCCTTGCACTTAAATCCCCTTGGTGATTTGTTAGCTTTAGGCAGTGCCATTATGTGGGCAGGTTATAACTACTATGTAATCAAGCTAAAGCATGAAAACATTGATACTTTAATTATTACTATTAAATCCTTTTTCTACTCAGTAATTTTAACGATACCTTGCATGCTTTATTATGGTTATGATCTAAAGTTAGAGGCTTTAGTAAAACCTATCAATATCGTAAATTACGTGTTCTTAGCAGTTTTAGCTTCTTCTTTTGGCTTTTATTTGTGGAATAAAGCTATCGATATATTAGGTGTGGTTAAAACCAATGTTTATATCTATGGCACTCCTGTAGTTACAGTAGTAGGAGCGATTGTACTTATTGATGAGACGATTACTATCTACACTATTTTAGGTATGATTTTAGCAATAGCAGGTTTAGTGATTTCTCAGCTTAAGTCAAAGCCAAAAACATAAAGTAAGTTTTGAAAAGACAAACAAAAAGGCTACAAACTTCTTTGTAGCCTTTTTAAGAACTCTCCTGCAAGTTCTTATTTTAGAAGATTGAGGTTAGCTCATCTTCTGAATCAATTAGCTTATTAGCTACGCTATCATAATCAATCTGATAGGTACCGTCGTTGATAGCAGCCTTTAGTTTTTCAACCTTAGCCTCGTCAATTCCAGAAGAATTCTTAGCTGTTTGACTTGCTTTAGCTAAATTCATAGCGCTATCTGTTAATAAAACTTCATCTGACTTAGTAGCTGCCTTTGTAGAGGCTTCTTTACTAGTCTTGTTAGCTACCACGGTAGCAGTAGCAACTGATTCTTTTAAGCCGTTTAAAGAACGGTCATTTAATGCATCGATTGCCATGATCCTACCCTCTAAATATTCTGTTTACTCTTTAAAATAGTTGATCAAATTATCTTTGTTAATTACTTATCGACTAATAAAGAAAAATCTTAAGGAAAAAATTAAAAAATTTTTAAATATTTTTAACTTAAAAAATAACTCTCTGTATTCTAGCAAAATTTTATGATTAATAATGCTGTAATTTGCTTAAAAATCAGATTTATTTAAAAAGTAACTCTAACGGTATTTGGACTTACTACTATGCCTTGAATTACTTTTTTAGATTTAGAATTTCTAACAGAAATTAAATCATTAAGTTTACCTTCTTCAAGGGCAACTCCTTGTGTTTTAATCTGCATATTAGAACTTACTGCTTCAATAGTTACGATATCACCTTTAGCTATCAAGCAAAGATCAGACTGTTTTATTACGTCGCCTGCTCGAATGTCTTTACGTACTTTAGCGCCTAAAATTGAATTGAGATTAGTAACAGCTGAACTTGTATTAAGTCCCTCGTTAACATACTGTTTTGAAAGCAGATTTGAAGTAAGAATAGTGCCTTTTGGAATGTTCTCTGTAGCTATGGTTGTAGGTCTTTTGACGATGACATTTACAGGAATTGAGACTGTATAAGGATTTTCTTTACGAGAGCAGATGATTTTTACGACATTGCTTTTTTTTATTTGGTTTGAGGTAAGTTGCGCAGTTAAAAAGCCAGGGCACTTACCACCATAATCACGGTTTGGATCAACTCTACTTACTTTAACCTCGTACTTTATATCGTCTTTGTTATCAGCAAATTGAGCTAGCATGTATTGCTTAGCGACATTTTGTAAAAATTCAGCCTCTTGTACTGTAGCTTGACACTTTTGTGCACCTAAATTAAAGAAAATTACTAAAACTACCGATACTAAAGCAAACGTTTTCACAAAAGTGCTCCTCAAAACGGTCACGAACGAAAATAATGGCTTAATATAGCTACTAGGATAATAGCACAAATGGGCTGTAACCTTTGCAAAAAGAATTATCATCAAGAATTTGCACAAAGATAATTTCTTACAAATCATACTTAACTAACATTATCACTAAATTAGGTGTGATTTATTCCGCAAATTCTTAATTTTGTTTAGTTTTTTTTATAAAGCCTTATTAT
>JAEWPL010000251.1 GCA_023460615.1 Pseudomonadota bacterium
TAAAGGTTTCATAAATCATCTCCTGACTTATGTTAGTAGCTTTTGACAGAATAGCTAAAGCTACTTGTTGCACTGCTGGCAGTGGAATGTTTTTAATATGGACTATGGCATCATTTAACATGGTAGATAAACCATTAGTATCGGTAATGTCATAGTTATGAGCAATTTGTAAAATTAAAAACTCACTGTAGCCCATTGCCTGATCAAGATAATGAATAAAACTTGATAAACCTTGAGCTCTTACTAAAGAATCAGGATCGTGCTCTGATGGTAGGAAGGCAAAGGAGATCTCCTTACCGTCTTTAAGAATAGGAGTTACAGTCTCTAATGCATGCCATGCTGCATGACGACCGGCGCTATCACCATCATAACAGCATACTACTTTATCTGTGTATCTAAAGATTTCTGACAATTGCTCTTTTGTAGTTGCTGTACCTAAAGAAGCTACAGCAAAGGTACACCCAGCTTGCCTTAGCGCAATAACATCCATGTAACCTTCTACGATTACAATTCTAGGTGGTCTATTGTTATTAGCTTTAAGCGCTTCATATAAACCAAATAACTCATTGCGCTTTTTGTAGATGATAGTCTCTTTGGTGTTCATGTATTTAGGCTTATCGTCGCCCATGGTTCTGCCACCAAAGCTTATGACTCTACCCTTTTTATCAAAAATAGGGATCATCACGCGATTACGATACATAGAGCGAATACCATAATCACCATTGATTAACATGCCTAAATCAATTAAAGCCTGCCTATCTTGAGGTGTTTTGCAAAGATTATTGATTAAAAATTTAGGATCTTTAGGAGCAAAGCCTAAACGAGCTTCTACAATAGTCTTATCTGACAACTCTCGCTTGTCTTTAAAATAATCTAAACCTACTTTGCCTTCAGGAGAATTTAAGACTTTAGTATATAAAGCAGCACATCTATCCATTAGATCATAGTAGTGCTTATATTTATCTATTTCTGCTTGGCTTTTAGTAGTACCTTCCTCGTACTCAACTTGCAAACCAGCATATTGAGCTAATTCCTCAACCGCATCCACGAAGCCTAAATTTTTGTACTTCATTAAAAAGTCAATGGCATTGCCATGTACATGACAGCCAAAGCAATTAAACATTTGACGTGATGGACTTACTACAAAGGAAGGACTTCTTTCAGCATGGAACGGGCAGCGACAGGAATAATTTGCCCCTGTCTTTTTAAGATCTACATACAGACTGATTAGCCTTTCTATAGCTATGTTGGGTATTAAACGCTCTGATATAAAGCTCTTTTTAATTAATGGCATGAGAATACTCTATTCTTAAAATTTTTCTTCTATTCTATCTAAAAGCTTTACATTATTTGTGGATCTAAATAATTTATTTTCGCTAAAATAGCAAAAAAGGAACTTTAACTAAAATTATTTTTACTCAATCATTTTTGGAGTTATAGATCTCCCCATGTCCACTTACGTTTTTGGCGATCTACACGGTTGTTTTGACGAATTTTTAAAATTACTTGAAAAGGTTAACTTTAACCCAAAATCAGACAACTTAGTCTTAACAGGTGATCTTATTGGTCGTGGTCCTAAACCACTTGAAACTCTTGAGTATTTACTCAATTTAAAAAAGACTAATCCAAATTCCCTTCATGCAGTACTAGGCAATCACGATTTAAACTTTCTAGCTGTAGCTTATGGGGTACATAAAGCTAAACACCGTGACAGATTAGAGCCTTTATTACAATCTAATTTGCTACCACAAATCTTAGATTTTTATTTAAGTTTGCCACTACTATACGTAAATCATGAACAGAAGTTTATCGTATGCCATGCTGGTATTTACCCTAAATGGGGACTTAATCAAGCACACGAATACTCAAACTTAATTTTTAAGTTGATGCAAGATCCTATCGACAGAACTCTGCTTTTATCTAATATGTATGGCGACAAACCAGATGCCTACACAGAGGATTTAAAAACATCAGATCTTCCTCTTTGGCGTTTTATCCTAAGCGCCTTTACTCGTATGAGACTTACTAAAGATGGCATTAACTTAGATTATGGTCATTCAAACTGCTCTGTTTCTCAGGCCTCTCAAGAGTCTTTATACCCTTGGTTTAAATTCTGCCCTCAATTTTTATATAACTCTATTTCCTATAGAGTTATTTTTGGTCACTGGGCTGCACTAAACGGACAGTGCAATGTTAAAAACATCATCGCTCTAGACACTGGTTGTGTATGGGGTAATGAGCTTACCTGCTATTGCACTCAAAGCGGTGAGAAATTCTCCGTAAAATCTAAAGTGCATATCGATTAGAAGCACTAAGGTAAAGGCTTAAAGCCTTTACCTTTTTGACTATATCCCTTCAAATTTTCTTTCTAATTCAAACAGTAATTCTTATTTTTAAACAAAGCCATATTGTCTTAGTAAGCATGTTTTTTTGCACTAAAAAAGCACAAACTCATAATTTTTCTCAAAAACTAACATTTTAGTTTACAAATCCGTCATAATAAATCTGACATTTCACATTAACTATAAAAGGACAATTAAGGTGGATACTCAATCTTTAAAAGACAAATTGATGTTTATGTCGGTAGGCTACATTTGCTCAGGAAGCTTGATTGCTATTCTTGCAAGCATTCAGTATTACGCAAGTTTCTTTTATCAAGAGCAAACTTTCTTTGCAGCTTTAGTAGCTATATTCTGGGTGCTTTTTTCTGCAGTCTCAATTTTACTCATCCGTTATCTAGTTCCTAAATATGGTGCTAAAGCCATTTACGAGCACGATATTTTAGTGCTGATGATAGGCATACTCTTCATAAGCTTAGCTTTGAATATCGCCATGTACTTTGTAGGTTTGCTCATTTTCTTTGGCGCTTTAGCAGTCTTTTTCTATGAGAACTTTAACCGTCAAGTAGCTGTAGCAAGAGCTGGTTCAAAAGAATGCTTACGCTTATGCTCTTGGGCTATTGGACCAATAGTGGCAATGCTTGTGATAATCATTTTCTCCTTTACAGACTACTCACTTTTAGCCACAAGAATTCTCTTTGCACACTATATTGCTTTAGGCTTTTGGTTGTGGATTCAAAGACTTGATAGACACGAAAGCTACTATGATGCCCCTACTGTTTTAATCTCCACACCTCAAGATGAAAAAGCAGAAGGTCAAACAAAGGCAGATGAGGAGGATCCTAAGTAATGATTAAGATCTTATGGATACTGCTACTTGCCTTAGGTGATATGCTTTTTAACACAAGTTTTGCAAGTGACAGCCTTATCACTACCCAAACCTTCTTCTCCATTCGCTATGAGATGCTTATCTTTGGCATCATGCTAGTTGGTATTGCTATTTTTTACAATAAAACTATGCATGTAGCTGTGCTTGGCATGCTAGCTTTATGCTTTTACAAATACGAATTTGTTGAGGGCTTTTCCGTTATCAAAACCTTATTTGGTTTTCATACTGCAACAGGTGACTATGTAGCAGGCTCTTGGAATACCTACTTAAATCTTGCTTTGATGTTGCCAGGCTTTAGCTTACTTGCAAACATCTTTGAAAATTCTAAAGCCCCAACTCTTATTCCAAAGTTTCTACCAAATAGCGCCATAGGTAGTTTTGTTTTACTAATAGTTATATTTGTACTAAGTACCTTCCTAGATAATATCGCTGC
>JAEWPL010000252.1 GCA_023460615.1 Pseudomonadota bacterium
AATATAAACTCAGGAATTAGCATATAAGCTCCTTATTTCATTGAACCTATTATGAATATTAGGAGGTAAACGTAATTTGTAAAAAATCTAATGTGTAAAAATGCGTTAACTTTCAAATAAAATATACGATTTGTAAGAAAACTCACAATATGAATTAAGGCATGATAGATAAATTCTCTGTATTGATATGGAGTTAAATATCAAATGCTACTTGATTTGATACTACGATTTTGCAAATATATAACAAGTGATACACAAAAGTGGTATATTAAAACATTGCTTCCCATAATTAGAAATCTGTAATAAATAGAATCAGTTTAACCTACATACACCCTTGAGATAAGGTGAAGTACGAGACCAATATTTGTAATTACAGCTATAGTGATTTGAAGGATAAACTCTAACATGAGAGTAAAGATAAATAATATAGGAAAGGTTAAAAATGCAGATATTGAGATAAATGGTATTACTGTTGTTGCAGGTGAAAATGTTACAGGAAAAAGTACCATTAGTAAGTCTCTATATGCACTTTTTAGAACGCTTTATAACAAAGATGAAAAGATCGAATCGCAGCGATTATCTTTTATCAGTAACCAGCTTTTATTTCTCTATACCAATTCTGAACAAAATTCATTAAAACCATCATTATTAGAAATTTTATCCAAGGAAATTTTCACCTTAACTAATCAAGAAAAGATAACTGAAGATGATTTTGTAAAAGATGCAAAAAGCAAATTATATGAAGTCATTAAATCTGTAGATCATGATTTTAGCTTGCCCATTGATGATGCTAATTTTTTATCTTTCTGTCATGGAATCGATAAAATTGTACATTTAACTGATTTATCAATATTAAAAACTATTTTAGATTTTAATTTATCTAGTGAATTTAATAATCAAATCAACAATATATATACATCAGAACTAGGTGAGATTTCATTAAAAATAAAGACTAGAGAAATTCATTCAAAAATAGGTAATAACAAAGTATCAGAACTTAAAAATTCCATTACTCTACTTTTAGAGCCTGTTTACATAGATAATACTATTGTCCTAGAAGATCTTTTTTCTTCGTACATAAAATCTCGTTTTGTAGGTAGAAATGATCATCACTCTGTACTAAGGTCACAGCTTGAAAGAAATATTATGAATGAATACGATGGCCAGCTAGCAGAGCAAAACATTGTCAATGAGGAATTGTCTGATGTTTTTGAATATCTATCTCAAAGTTGTTCTGGAGAGATGGTGTTAGACAAAGGAGAGTTATTTTATAAGTTGCCTTCATCAGATAAGTTGCTAGCGGCAAGTAACTTATCAGCAGGTTTAAAAACTTTTGCAATTATCAAAACATTGCTAAAAAATGGACTAATTAAACGAAATGGGCTCATCATATTAGATGAACCTGAGAACCACTTGCATCCAAAATGGCAAATTGCCTTAGCTAAAATTATTGTATTGTTACATAAAAAGTTTAATTTACATGTACTATTAAATACTCATAGCCCATACTTTCTGCAAGCAATTCAGGTTGAATCCGCTTCTGTTTCTATAGCCGATAAATGCAAATATTATCTTGCATCAAATATTGATGAGTTCTCTGTAGTTGAGGATGTTACAAATAATGTAGAGAGCATCTATGCTTTGTTAGCTCAGCCGTTCCAAGATTTAGAAGATATTAAGGCAAAAAATAATGTCTGATAAACCAAAAATGTCTCAATTAAAGTTCGATGTAAATGAAGCTCTAATCAACAGGTTTAAGTGTACTTTAAAGCAAACATCATTAGATAATTCTCAAATAGTAGATGGAAAAAGAATAAAACAGTATTTGACTGAATCAACGGTTGATTCAGCAAATTTTGATTCTTTTAAGAACAAGTTTTGTAGACAATTTTCTCCTGCTTTACAAAATATACGTTCGGTAGATGCCTTAATTTCGTCTAATCAAGGTTGTTGCTTAGTAGAATTTAAAAATGGATACTTTGATATAAGCCAGTTGCATAGCAAAATCTTTGATAGCTTTATTATGTATTGTGAAGTCATGAATGTAACTGCGTCACAAACAAGAGAGTGTTTGGATTTTGTACTAGTTTACAATCGAGAGAAATTCAGAACAGAAAAAGTTGAGAGTAATGGATTAAAAGACACTGTTCCATTTTCAATTAGCTATGAAAAAATGAAAAATAATCTTGGTAATCTAGCAAAGAAAACAATTACAGATCTTGGTCTAGAGAAATACAGGACTTTTTGTTTTAGAAATGTTTACACATTTGATAAAGAAGAATTTAATGATTTCTTAGAGAAAAATTACAATAACTGATAGCCATTTGATTTAGTATTCTTCGTTCTTTACAAGCTGTATTTCTATTTTATTAGTACTAGATAAGCCATACAGGCACAAAGTTGTTTTTGTGATCTATAGGAAGCACATCTTCACACATGCAGATTACGGCTCCTTGACCGAAATTTAAATTTGTATACTCACATTGTTTTTTAAGATCTTCTTTTAGAGTATTGAAATTTGACTTGTCTTTATGCGCTATAAATGGACTTGCTGTAAGTCTTATCTGTATTGGATAAATAAAGCCTTCTTGATAAATAAGCAAGTAAACGCCACTTTGTCTTTTATCGTTGAAATATGAGATTACAGGATCTATGCCTTGATTTATATAGCTTTTATAAATTTCAGAGAAAACATAGGTTTCAAACACAGCATTAGCCATAGGACCATCTAGAAGAGAGATGGGATCTTGTAGCTTTAGTAAGAAACACAAAAGAGAGGTATCTAAAAAGTAAAGATAAGAGGCTTTATTTTTACCTTTAAACTTTTGTGCATTAAAAGAAGACACTAGAGCAATGATGT
>JAEWPL010000253.1 GCA_023460615.1 Pseudomonadota bacterium
TTCAGGAGCTTGTTGATTATATTCAGAGAACTCCTCTACTAATTGATCAGCAAAGCCAGGATAGATATCTGAAACTACACGGCTTGGTAGTGGGTTATCATCCTTATCATAGAAGGTTATCGCACAAGAGTTTGGCATTAAACCAATACGGATCTTGTAAGAGCCATGATCAATTGGTAAACCTCTGGTCTTAAAGAGTTTAACTAATTGATCTTGTGAATCTAATACTTCAACTTCGTACTGTGCCTTTTCAACAGAGTGAGTCTTTACAGACCAACCAATTCTTGGGAAAGTCATAGCTAATAGTTTTGAAGTAGTATCAAATGGTGCTTCTACTAAGATAGCATCGTGATTGTTATTATCACGACCTAAAGTAACTACTAGATTATCAGGATCATACTGAGCAACTTCATTCTTTAGAGAAATCTCATGAACGATGTTGTTTGAAAAGCCCATGGAGAAACGCTCTTGCTCTACTAAAGATAGCAAATCGTCCATGCTATGATTATTTGATAATGAGGTACTTGAAGAGATCACCTTGGTTGCAATACCAATTTCTCCAGCTTGGTTTCTACCAACTCTGATTTGATAAACTTGGGTATAACGTAGTAAACCTTCATCTTCATCTGAATCAGAATAGGTCTTACCATACTCATCATAATCTCTTGGTAAAGTTGTAAGGATATACTCACCATTACCTACTTTGCCTACACCTACTTTCATGGAACGAAGTACTTTATCAAGTAGCATCCAAGCATCATCTTCTGTATGAATACCATGTGGTCCATTTACTTCAAACCAAACAATAGCCTCACCTGATGCCCATTGGGAATGCAAACCTAAATCAGAACGGTAAGGTGCTGTAGGTGGTCTTACATCCACTTCCTCACCTAATTTACCGTTAATACCTTCTAAATTACGGTACTTGATTTGTAAATCGGCGTTTTCACCTGGATTATCTAAATTATCTGGAACGACAATAGTGTTTCTCTTTAATTTAGCTTCTGTATATTCATAGTAACCTGTAGATTCGCGAGAACTCTTGTCCATTCCCAAAAATTCTTGTTTATAGTTTTTAACGGTCACGCAACCAGGTATTACAGTTGCTACCATAGTACCTAAGGCAACTGCCATAGCTAGCTTTTTAGGCTTAAAATTTGACACGTTTTCTCCTATTTATATTTGCTTTTAACTAAAAAATATCTAGAAATAATCTATTTCAGAAAGATTATTTGTAGATATCTTTTAGTAAACCGCCCTATGGCGGTCTACTAAAATACTCTTAGTCTGCTTGCACTAATGGTTTTTGCAAGTAGGCAAAAAGATTATTACTTACCATACTAAGAACTTCTTTGATGGATGACAATTCAGGATCATAAGCATTGATATAGGTTGGTTCGCAACCTGGCTCATAATAGCTTACGCTTGAAAATACAGCATCAACATCTGTATCTGACAAAGTAAGAGAACATCTAAAATCGATAAGTCTCTCAACGCCAGCTTGGATCAATAGAGGATCTTTCATTTCCTTACGGAAATTGATTACGCCCATAGAACGGTCATCTAAAAAGATTTGGTTTGGACGTACGCCACTTATAACCCAATGATGAGCCTTATCATAAGAACGCTCTAATTGAGTATCTGAATGATAAGTGAATGCTACTTCATAATCGCTACCTGGTGGTGGAGCTAGCTTTTCACCATCTTTTTGGATTTCATCATCATTATAATCTGACATAATGTCTTACTCCTTTATCTCACTTATCTTTATTAGAATTCTTTTTTAGTTTCACGTAATGGAACTGTTAGGTTAAATTGAGGTTTTCCCTCAACAGAATACTTGCTGTCTACACAGAAATAACCTTCACGCTCAAATTGGAAACTTTGACCTACTTTAGCATCCTTTAGGCTTAACTCTAAAGCAGCATTTTCAATTACAGTCTTAGAATTTGGATTTACTGTTGATAAAAAGTCCTCAGCACCTGCTGGGTTTGCAACTGTAAATAAATTCTCATATAAATTTACAGTTCCAAAGTAGCAATTATTTGCATCTACCCAATGGATTACTCCCTTAGGCTTATGACCCTCAACGTTTGTACCTACTGAGTTTGGAATAGCAGTGCAATTTACTTGAACTACATTACCATTCTCATCTTTAACACAAGAATCAGCTCTTACGATGTAAGAATTACGTAATCTTACCTCATGACCTAACTTCAAGCGCTTATATTGTTTATTAGCTTCTTCTCTAAAGTCAGCTGCATCAATATATAACTCTTTACTAATAGAGATAGTACGTGTACCAAGCTCTGCTTTATCTGGGTGATTATTTACTACGTAGGAAGTATCAGTAACCCCTTCCTCACCATAGTTGTCAATCACTAATTTAATAGGATGTAACACCGCCATAGCACGTGGTGCATTCACATTTAAGTCATCACGAATGCAAGACTCTAAGGCACTCATCTCAACTACGTTGTCTTGCTTGGTTACACCAATGCGTCTGCAGAACTCACGAATAGAAGCAGGAGTATAACCACGACGACGAAGACCAGAAATAGTGGTTAATCTTGGATCATCCCAACCATCTACGATGCCTTCTTTTACAAGTAAATTTAATTTGCGCTTTGAGGTAATTGAGCCTTCAAGATTTAATCTACTCATCTCATATTGATGTGGTCTGGCTTCAATTGAAATATGATCTAATACCCAATCGTATAATCTACGATTGTCTTGGAACTCTAAAGTACAAATAGAATGAGTAATTCCCTCAATAGCATCAGAAATGCAATGAGTGAAATCATACATAGGATAGATACACCACTTATCCTTAGTAATAGCGTGCTGAGCAAAACGTACACGATAAATTACAGGATCACGCATGCAGATAAATGGAGAAGCCATATCAATCTTTGCACGAAGACAAACTTCACCTTCTTTGAACTTACCTTCTTTCATTTGTTCAAATAGTTTTAAGTTTTCTTCAACACTTCTGTCACGATATGGACTGTTTTTACCAGGCTCCTTTAGAGTACCGCGGTATTCACGTATTTGCTCTGGAGTTAACTCATCAACGTAAGCTAAACCTTTTTGAATAAGTTCAATAGCGTAGCCATACAATCTGTCAAAATAGTCTGATGAATGGCAAATATTAGTCCACTTAAAGCCTAACCACTTAACATCGTTTTGAATTGAGTTAATGTATTCCATATCCTCTTTTTCAGGATTGGTATCGTCAAAACGAAGATTGCAAGTACCGTTATAATCTCTTGCTAGACCAAAGTTTAAACAAATAGACTTAGCATGACCAATATGCAAATAACCATTTGGCTCTGGTGGGAATCTGGTTGCAACTTTACTTACACGACCTTCCTTTAAATCCTCATCAATAATGTCGGTAATAAAATTACGAGGGATCTTTTCCTCGACACCAACAGTATCACTCATGTTATTCTCCAAATTCCAATAAAACTGTTTTAATACATATTCTTATCAATTCTATCAAAGTGACACTAAACACTCAATTTTATTAGCTTTTTTTTGATCTATACGATTTTTTTATGCTTTATAATCAATAAGTTAATTTTTTCAAATTTGATATTTTTTTAACATTTTGTGAGCTTGCTTAATTTTTTTGAAAACCATATAAATTTAGGATTCAAAAACTTAGGTACATTGCAAAAATATCAATTTGAAATCTCCTAGTCTTGTGGTAAAATTTGCAATTTAGTTGAGAAACTACACAATCAAGTTATGTTTTTTGAGGATTAACAAATGAGCTTTGAGTCAGAAAAGCCTTTTAATGATTTCCAGCACTTTGCTCGTGGTATTCGCCGTTGCGGTGAGTTCACTATCAATGAGTCAGAGATCTTAGAAAAGTGTGGAACAGCTATGATGGAGTTATACAAAGGTGA
>JAEWPL010000254.1 GCA_023460615.1 Pseudomonadota bacterium
GTCTTGGTTTAGATGGTGCAAAGGTTGTATGTGGTATTGATAAAAGTACAGATTCATTGCCATCAGGTTGCAATATTGAAGTAGTAGATGAGCCTTCAAAATTATCGCAAGCTCCAGATCTTTTCATTGATTTCTCACGCCCTGAGTGCTCATTAAGCGTTTTAGAGTATGCCAAAGAGCATCAATGCAAGGTAGTGTTAGGTACTACAGGCTTTGATTATGAGCAAAAAGACAAGATTAAAGAGTACTCTAAAAAGATTGCAATTGTATTTGCTGCTAACTTCTCTGTAGGCGTAAATATTCTATTAAATCTTGTGAAAAAGACCTCAAAGATCATGGCTGATGCAGATATTGAGATTGTTGAAGCCCATCACCGCTATAAGGTAGATGCTCCATCAGGTACTGCTCTTGCTATTGGTGAGGCAGCTGCTGCTGGCCGTAATGTTAATTTAAAAGATGTTATGGTATCAGGTCGTGACGGTATCACAGGTGAGCGTATCTACGGCTCAATTGGTTTCTCCTCAATTCGTGGTGGTGATATTGTAGGTGAGCATACTGCTATGTTCTGCTCTGAAGGTGAGAGAGTAGAGTTATCTCACATCGCAACTTCAAGACAGACCTTTGCTCGTGGCGCATTTAGAGCTGCTTTATGGCTTGAGAATAAAAAGCCTGGCTTATACGATATGAATGAAGTATTAGGCTTAAAAGAATAAAATTAAAAAAAAGATCACATCGATAAACGGTGTGATCTGTAAATTACGATTTTAAACTTTTAAACTAAAGCTGCGCTCATACCTCCATCTACAGGAATAACTGCACCTGTAATAAAATCTGAACTGTTGCAAGCTAAGAATAAAGCTGTGTTTGCTACATCCTCAACTTTTCCAAAACGTCCAAGTGGTGTTCTGTTAATTACTTTCTGATTTAAGATTGGATCGTTTTGCAGTCCTTTAGTCATATCCGTTAGGATGTAACCTGGAGCGATAGCATTTACATTGATGTTATAGCGAGCCCACTCGGTTGCTAATTGCTTAGTTAAAGCAATAACGCCACCTTTTGAAGCACAATAAGCACTAAGTCCTGAGGCTCCGTAATTACCTAAGATAGAAGCTATGTTGATGATTTTGCCACCACAATTGTGTTTCATAGATAAAAAGGCGTTTTGGCACAAGCTAAATACCGCCCCAAGATTAGTGTTTAGAGTATCTTTCCACTCGTCATAAGGAGTATCTTCAGCGCAACTTGCTGGAGCAATGCCAGCTGCATTTACTAAGATATCTAAGTACACCTCATCAGCTTCAATACGCTTGAATAACTCTTTTATATTGGTATTAGAAGTTATATCACAAGGAATAGCCTTTACGCGTTTACCAGTAGGATCAATATCCATTGCAGATTGAGATAAAGTTTTTGCATCTCTTGAGACTAGGTAAACAAAGGCGCCATTATCACACAAAGCTTTTGCAATAGCTTTGCCAATTCCACGACTAGCACCAGTGACTAAAGCAAATTTTGATGAAAACTCCATAACAACTCCTTAGTTCTATACTTTCATTGTAGGTCAAATATTTGTTTTTGTAGGAAAAGTTGATAATTTTGTGGAGAGGATCTAATAAAGAATTTGCTAAAAAGCGTTGATGGATAACGATTATAGAAAAACAGCACCTTAAAGGTGCTGTTTTGCAAAACGGAAAATTAAATAGTTAATTGAGCAAGTAGTAAACCTATACAGCAGGCTACTACCACACCAATTAAACCTGGTGCCATAAAGGAGTGGTTGAAGTAGTACTTACCAATCTTTGTGGTACCAGAGATATCGAAGTTTACGGTTGCAATATCAGATGGATAATTTGGAATAAAGAAGTAAGCATAGGTTGCTGGCATTAAACCTATCAATACTGGTCCTGGAAGACCGATAGCTACAGCAACTGGTAGTAAGATTTTTGCAGTAGCTGCCTGTGAATTTACAACAACAGATACAGCAAAGAGCGCAAATGCAAAGGTCCATGGATACTCATTTACCATACCAGTAATGGCAGCCTTAAATTCAGGCATAGCATAGCTAAAGTAGGTATCAGACATCCAAGCAATACCAAAGATAGCAATACAAGCTGTCATACCTGATTTAAATACCACACCGTTTGGTACTAGTTTTACAGGTGTCTTACATACAATGAGAATTACGCCACCAAAGCCTAACATCATCATCTGAATGATCACACCCATGCTGATAGGTTTACCAGCGCCAATGGTTCTAACCTCAGGGAAGATAGCAATAGCAACGATAGTTACCAATGCTAATAAGAAGAGGTATACAGAAAGTTTTGCGCTAAATGGTAAAACCTCGTTTAAGGTAGTTTTTGAGGAGCTTTCAATTTCAGCTCTAAAGGCTGGATCTTGAAGTTTCTTTTGATACTCTACATCGTCCTTAAGCTCTTTACCTCTAAAGTTTGAGAAGATACATAGAGCAATTACACCTAAGAAGGTAGCAGGAGTTGTAACTAAAAGAATATCTAAAAGATTTAAATTCTCAAGACCTGGTAGAGACAACACATCCTTACCTAAGTAGCATGCAACTACGGCACTGATTGGTGAGCCTGTTAAAGCTAATTGTGAGGAGACAGAGGCTGCTGCCATTGGTCTTTCAGGACGTATTTGGTTTTTAATAGCTATATCGCCAATAATAGGCATGATAGAGTAAACTGCATGACCTGTACCTAACATGATACTTAAAAGCCAAGTAACCATAGGTCCAAAGAAAGTAATACGCTTAGGATTTTTGCGTAAGAATTTTTCTGCAATTTGGAGCATATATTTAAGTCCACCTGCAGCTTCTAAGATAGCAGCACAGCATACTACTGCTATGATGATTAGCATTACCTGTACAGGAGGGGATGCTGGAGGCATTCTTAAAATGAATACTTCAATTAAAAGACCGATACCAGATATAACACCTAATCCAATACCACCATATCTACTGCCTATATACAGCATGATTAAGAGGAATATAAACTCAGGAATTAGCATATAAGCTCCTTATTTCATTGAACCTATTATGAATATTAGGAGGTAAACGTAATTTGTAAAAAATCTAATGTGTAAAAATGCGTTAACTTTCAAATAAAATATAC
>JAEWPL010000255.1 GCA_023460615.1 Pseudomonadota bacterium
CAAATGTGGTGCCAGACCGCATTTTTAAGCACTTCTTTCGTCAAGATCGAACTGCAAAACTAGAGTTAATAAGTTAGATTTCTATTATTTCTACTCTTTATTCAAATTACATGTATAATGTTTTATATATTATTACAACACTACTCTACATAGTTCCTATCACCTTTAAAGCTTCATTTTGATTTTTGACATACGAACGAAGGTGCAAAATGATAAAAGGTATTCTTAAATTTTCAATTATCCTAAGCTTTTTTTGTTCATTTACAGCTTTAGCTAATACCGATTTGTCTTATCTTCCAAGTGTCACAAAGTGGTATCAGCATATTGATGCTATAGGAAAGTTTTATCTTCACAAAGATGCAAGAGGCGTTCCTGTTGGTAATTTTCCAACTTGGAGATGCAATGACGGTAGCTTGAGAAATCAAAAATTATGCAAAGGTGAAACAAAGCTATTCGGTATGGAGAATATCTTTGATCTTGATTATGTGCGTATGCAATCAAGACAGACTTTTGCCTATGGTGCTTTGTTTAATTTAACTGGCAATCTAGAATACTTAAAATTACACAACGCAGGTGTAAACTGGCTTATTAATCACGCTTTTTTAGACAATGGTAGTTTTAATTTATTATTTAAAAACGGAAAAGCTGTAAATCAAAATGAGGCTGCCAAAACTGCTCAAGATCTCTCCTATGCTCTAGTTGGGATTGCGATGAATGCATATCTTACTCATAGCAAAAGAAGTCTTGAGGTGATTAAAAAAGCCCAAAAATACATTTATGACAAGTACTATTCTAAAGAAAAAGATCTGCTCTTGTGGTGCTTTGAGGACAGTCATTTTGACAAAAAGGAGCAGTTAGAGCTAGTAGCTTCGCTAGATCAGCTAAATGCCTATCTACTGTTAAGCTTAAGACTTTTTGATGATGAGGATCAAAAGCACTTTATTAAAGTAATTGAAAACACCATAAGGTATATCAACAAAAACTTTTACGACAAAGACAATAATCGTTTCCATGGCTGTATTGATAATAAAAAGTGCTTTAACTATCTAACTGGTCGCCACACAGATTATGGACATACTGTAAAAGCTTTTTGGATGGAATATCTTGCAGCATCTATGCTAAATGATGAAAAGCTAAAAAAATTTGCAGAAAATGGCATAAAAACAACCTTAAACAGAGCTCTAGCTTCAAATAATATTGAGTGGTTTGAGTCAGATACTAAAGAGCAAGCCTCCTGGTGGGTTTATGCTGAGCTTGATCAAGCAGCTTTAAGTTTAGCTTTAGCTAAGAAAAGAGCTATGAGTAATACTCTAAATAGTTTTATAGACACTTATACAGACTACCAATATGGCGAGTTAAAAGATTACTTAAAGGCTCATTATTGGAGAAATGGCTTTCACTCAACAGAACATGCACTCATAGGATTATTGCTATCAAATGCAATTCGCTATGAACAGTGTAGTGATGATAAGTGCAGATTTGACAATCAAACTACTCTCTATTTTGCACCAAGTGACAATAGTACAAACTACACACCATATCTATTTGATGGCAAAGTTGAGAAGGTACAAAAGTCTTTTGACGGCAAGGTAATTAAAGTCACTTATTCAAAGGTTAGTTTGCCAAAACTGTAAGGTGTGATACAAAATTTAAACTAAATTTAAAATAATTCATTGCAAACGATTGCGATAGTAAATTTTGTTTGATAGTATCTATATCAAGGTTAAAACCTAAAGAATTCCCTGGGGTGGCATCAAGTTGTTTGTACCCTGAGCCGATATCCTTAGACATTGGTTTCTTCCTGATAGTGGTGTGCAGGCCCGGATTGCCCGCGGAAGCCTAAATTATCATCTGAGACCAAACTTGAACACACTGGTTCAAGGAGTCAATAACAGCGGATCCATTTTCGGGGATAAATTTTTTGCACCAAATAAATCCAACCTATATCACATTTTTTAGTTTCTTACAGAATTATCTTAAAAGAAAACGCCTTACTATCTGTATAATTATCTCGTTTTTACAAAATCATTCACAATCAAGTAAATAATTTTGACAAAGTGCTAGCAAAATTACACAAGCTCTAATTATTTGTATATAATGATACTTGTTGTGGCTCATGCAAGAATGAGCATCAACGAGAATGATTAGTACTTAAACTTGGCAGGATGTAAAATTTTACAATATTTGCCGATTTAGATTTTTTGATTATAGAGTTGTAAGATGTCTCCAATTATTAAACCACAGACTGACACTACTATAAGTTGGTTCTTAAGTCAGTGCCATATACACAAATATTCAGCTAAAAGCACAATTATTCATTCTGGAGAAAAAGCTGAAACTTTATACTACATTGCCAAAGGTTCTGTAGCTGTTTTGATTAAAGATCAAGACGGTCACGAAATGATCCTAAGCTACTTAAATCAAGGTGATTTCATTGGTGAAGTAGGTTTATTTGATGAAGCTGAGAATCCAAAGCGTACTGCTTGGGTAAAAGCAAAGACTCAATGTGAGATTGCAGAAGTTTCATACACTAAGTTTAAGCAATTAGTTCAGGTTAACCCTGAGATCTTAATGAGACTTACAGCTCAAATTTCTCGTCGTCTATCAGCAACCTCTGCAAAAGTAGGTAACTTAGCTTTCTTAGATGTTACAGGTCGTATTGCAAAGACTCTAGTAAATCTTGCACATCAACCAGAAGCTATGACTCATCCTGATGGTATGCAAATTAAGATCACTCGCCAAGAGATTGGTCAGATTGTTGGCTGCTCTCGTGAAACTGTAGGCAGGATCTTAAAGATGATGGAAGAAGATCACTTAATTACAGCACATGGTAAGACCATTGTTGTATTTGGTACTCGCTAATCAAATTAACAAAAGTCTTTTTAGCATTAAAAAGACTTTTTTGTTTTCATAAAATACTTATAGGAGTATGTTGTGCCTTCATTATTAGAGCGTGGAATACACTCATTTAATAAAAACGATTTACTAGCTTGTAGCCGTGGTGAGCTTTTTGGTCCTGGCAACAGCCAATTACCTGCTCCAAACATGCTAATGTTCGACCGTATTACTGACATTCAAAATGAAGGTGGTGAGCACGGTTTAGGCTATGTTAAAGCTGAACTAGATATTACAAAAGATTTATGGTTCTTCTCATGCCACTTCCCTGGTGATCCTGTAATGCCAGGTTGTTTAGGCTTAGATGCTATGTGGCAATTAGTAGGCTTCTTCCTAGGTTGGAGAGGCGGTCCTGGTAAAGGTCGTGCTTTAGGCGTAGGCAAAGTTAAATTCAAGGGTGAAGTTTTAGACACAGCTAAAGTTGTTAGCTACGAAATTAACTTAAAGAAGATCATTGAGCGTGGTTCTCTAATTATGGGTGTTGCAGATGGTAAAGTTTACTGCGATAACCAACACATCTATACTGCAGAAGATCTTCAGGTAGGTCTAATTCCTCCTGCAAAGGCTTAATTTTAAACAATCCTAAGCCTAAGCTTAGGATTGTTTTTCACTTTTCAAACCAATCCTTTTCTCTAGCTAAATTCTCTGTACAAGATAGAATCTCCTATACAACTAAGTATTTTTTTCAAGCTTACGTCGAACTTCTTAAGTTTTTTTTTAATCCATCTCTACGTTTGAATTTAATTTTTCCTTTTTAAATTTGTCGCTTGGATTTTGTAAATCTTATTTTACTTTTGAATTCATTTTTCCAAAATCAAGTCACTTATTTCATTTTTTACTACTTAACTGAAAGTTTTTTTTACACTTTCTAATTTTTAGCTAATTATTTGAATTTAGCTATAAATTTTACAAATTTTCGCATATATAAGCCAAAATTCGCTAATTATTTTTCTTATCATTGTTGATTATTAAAATTTTATTAGTATAATGGCGACTCAATTTTTGTGAAGATAATCACAAATACCATCCTATTTAATTATTTTAGGAGACCAATATGGAAGTGCATAGTGAAAGTTGTAAGAAATATTTCACTTTTTACAAAGAGAAATACCTATACAGTCTAAGAAGATTAAAAGCTACTGGCATTAATAAATCTGAAAGAGTGATTAGTACTAACTTCTGCCTATTATTTAATGTGTTGACACAAATGTTGATTGATATTATCCATCAAGCAAGTACTTATGATTATCACTTATTCAAAGACTATCAAACACATCATAAGGCCTTAAACTACCTAAGAGAGCGCTGCTATAACATTAGTCTTAGCCCTTTAGATGCTCTATCACAAAATGTAGGGATCTCCAAAAACACCATCTTGGACGCCTTACAAAATTGCAAACAAGGCTATGAAAGAGGTTATCTTGCACAAATTTTAAATCAACGTGACCGTGTGATTTTAAGATGTCTTGAATTCTCTGTGCATTCTCAGTTAAATCCAGTTTTATGCTTTGGCAAGATCAATCATGAGAAAGGTAACAAGATTTTTCTTGCTGCAAAATTACTAGGTGTTGGTAGTTCAAAAAAACTTACCTCTTCAATTACAGGTCTTCACTACAAGACCTTAGATGGTATTTACCAAAACGAAGCTAACAACCTTAAAGGAAGAAGTGGTGAGCAAGCTACGACTCGTCTTATCAATAAGCTTAACGATCCTGGTTTTACCCTCTATGTGATGCTAATGCTCAGCATCTACACTATCTGTTCAAGAGTGTTATTACTAAAAGAGCCTAAAGATAATTTCTTTGATCTTGAATCACTACCAAAAGAGATCTCCCCTCATCTTGCTATTGGTGCCTTTATTATTGGTCAAACCTTACATGAAAAGATTAGCAAACCTAATACCAAGTTTAAGTCTTTTAATATGGAGTTTTTAGACAGTCTTGACGAGGAAGATTTTAAAAATTGCAGATCCACTGAGATACAGTTACCTAAGTTCGACGAGTTTTATGAATTACTTACTCTGTTTAACAAAAGGGAGGCTAGAGCTATGGCATGTTCCCACTGCCACAGACCTTACCTATACTTCTTAGGTACTAAAGGTATTAATCCTTCAAAAAGTATCATCTGCCCTGCTTGTAGAAAGCAAGCAGGGGTTCCGATAAGGTAATTAGGATAGTAGGTTCTTTACCAAGTTTGGCCTTGCATTTGCTTGCACTAACATCTGAGAGGTAGCATTTTGCAAGGTATTTGTTTGAATATAAGCTGCTGTTTCAGTTGCATAATCTGCATCTCTTATGCGAGCACGAGCATCAGATTCATTCTCTGTCATTGTCTCTTGATTAGTGATAGTTGAGTTCAAGCGATTTGAAACAGCACCCATTTCAGCTCTCTTACTATCTACAAAGCCCATATACTCGTCGATATACTCAAGCACATTCTGAGCCTTTGATGCTGTAGATAAGTCAAAAGTCTTATTTGTGGCATCATAACCAATACCATCTGTTACACCACCCACTTGAGCATTTAAGGAGGACATGGTAAAGGATACAGATAAATCTACACTGATGGTGGTATTAGCATTTGAACCTACTTGAAAGTCTAATTTGCCACTATCACCAATTAAACCATTATTTTTTCCGTTAAGAATTTGAGCTCCACCATAAGTAGTCTTGCAGGCTACTCTTGTGATTTCCTGACATAATTCATTAACTTCGTTTTGCATTACATCTCGGTCTTCTTGAGTGTAAATACCGTTAGCACTTTGAATTGCAAGCTGTCGAATTCTTGAAAGAATTGAGTAATCCTCAGCTAAAGCACCTTCAGCAAGCTCAACTAAAGCCTGTCCCTCAGAGCTGTTTTGATTACCTCTGTTTAGACAGTTTATTTGAGAGGTAAATTTATGACTGATCTGTAAATTAGCAGGATCATCAGCTGCAGAATTTATTCTAAGACCAGATGCTAAAACTTTAGTTGATTCATCCCCTTTATTTGTCGACAAACGCAAATTACGTTGAGCCGTAAGCGAGGACAAATTTGTTTGAACAAATAGTGCCATTTTTAATTCTCTCCATATTTTTTTTAATATGAAGCATATACTGTGCCAAAAGCACAAAATGGCTTTTATAAAGGATTGTATCGGATTAAATCACAAGAAGCTGCTAAAAAAGTGGCAATAAATTGCCAACTATTTTTTTAGCATACGGATCTTTTTAATGAATTCCCCGCACAAGGATAGGTACTCTATTGAGGCGGTACTAGTTCTATCGTAGATTAAAATTGGGCAGGCAGCTGATGATGACTCAGAGATCTTTTGATTATAGCTAATACAAGTTTTAAACAATAACTCTTTAAAAGACTGCTCTAATTCAAAACTAATAGCTTTAGATAAAGGCTGATCTTTATCATATAAGGTTCTTATGATGCCAACTAAATTACAATGAGCAAGCCCCTCTTTTTTTATTGAGGCATACTTATCAATTAGCGCATACATGGAGTCAATAGCAAATAAATCACAGCTTACAGTAATCAAAAGATAATCGCTCGCACACAAAGCGCATTGGGTAATAAAGTTTAAGGTAGCAGGGGTATCGATAATAATATAGTCGTACTTATTAAGAATTGGTTTTAAGGTGTCAAAAAGAGCCAAATGAGGATTTACTC
>JAEWPL010000256.1 GCA_023460615.1 Pseudomonadota bacterium
ATCAATTTGAGTGGTAGCATTGTTATCAAGATAAATACCACCTAAATTAGCACCTAAGTTCATATTATCCATAACTTACCACCTTACTTTACGATTAAATCAATTGCTCTGCCGGTGCCATCTGACAATTTCTGCTTTACAAAGCCTACAGTCATGTCTTTCATCATAGGATTTGAAGCAATGTTACCTTCAAGTTTTACTGTTACACTAGCAGCATTGATAGATACTAACTCTACCTTTGAACCGTCAGTAAAGCCTTTAGTAATAGTCTCTAAGATCTCTTTTACATCCTTGTAAATTGGAGAATTTACAGTCTTCTCATCAATGGAGGCTTGTACAGAGCTTGAAGCTGCAGTAGCTGAGGTAACAGTTGAAATAGAGCTAAAGCCTGTATTAGGAGCTGTTGAGGTGGTAATAGTAATTGATGGAATTGGGGTTGGTACGTGACCTGGGCGTGGTACCCCACATTTCTCAAGATCTACCCAAACCTCGTCAATAATCTCCTCAATACGCATCTTGCAGCTACCGCAACCACCACCAGCTTTAGTGTAGTTAGTAACTTCTTCAACTGTGGTTAAATGGTTTTCCCAAACTGCCTTTTTAATCTTATTCACACCAACACCAAAGCAGTGACATACAAGTTCACCATCATCGTGTGAGTTTTCATAAGATAGACCATGATAATTGGCAATTGCTGCGTCTAAAGCTTCACGACCCATTACAGAACAGTGCATTTTCTCAGGAGGAAGACCACCTAAGTAATCTACAATTTCCTGATTAGTGATCTTCTCTGCCTCTTTTAAAGTCTTTCCCTTTAACATTTCGGTTAAAGCAGAGGAAGATGCAATCGCACTACCACAACCATAGGTTTGGAAAGCAGCGTCTTCAATTACTTCTGTAGTAGGATCAATTTTTAACATTAAACGCAACGCATCACCACAGATGATAGAGCCTACGTCACCTACTGCATTAGCATCCTCAATTACACGAGCATTTCTTGGATGAAGAAAATGATCTTTTACTTTATCTGAATAATCCCACATTTTTTGTTTTCCTTTATACGTTTATAAAACCTGTTTTGTATCAGCAATACTCATAGGAGCTCTGTTTACAAATTCTTTTTTAAGCACAATTTGCACTTTAGTTTGACCAAAGTTTTGCTCTAAATACTGGTAAAAATTGTCGAGCAAAGCCATGTTTTTAAAGGAGGCTATCAACATATAGTTATAGTCACCTGCAATTTTTAATAAGGAGCTTACACACAAAGTGCTATTTGCGTACTTTACAAAGTCCTCTTGTTTTGAAAAAGGCACTTTTACAAAGAATAAACTCTCTACTTCAAGAGCAAACACACCGTCACATACAGTGATGGTATAGCCTTTAATTACCCCTAGTTGTTCTAATCTTTTAAGTCTACTTGCAACAGCTGGAGCAGACAAATCTGCCTTAGCACCAAGTTCACGTAAAGATAAGCGACTATCCTCTCTTAAACTTAGCAATAACCTATAGTCATAATTGTCTAAATCAATCAACTTTAGTAATTCCTATAAAAGTAAAACCAGCACTTGTAATTGCTTGTTTAATTAAAGCAACATCTAGAGTTGAGTTAGCTTTAACTAAAGCTTTTTGTTGTTCTAAATCTATACTTACATCCTGGATGGAAGCTATTTTACTTAAAGTATCAGCTACACTTTTAGCACAATGTTTGCAATGCATTCCATCGATGGCTAATTGATATTGTTGTATAGTATTTTTCTCTATTTTACAGTTAGTATCTTTTCTTGGTTGAAAGCTACTTAATCTAAAAGCATTCAAAACTACACATAAAGAGCTTATTGCCATTAGTGCTGAGCACAAGACAGGATTTAAAGCTAAATGATAGCTATTATATAATGCTCCAGCTGCCACTGGGATCATAAGCATATTGTAGAAAAAGGCAAAAAACAAATTCTCTTTGATGTTTTTAACTGTAGCTTTTGATAATAGATAAGCATTTAGGATACCAAATAGATCATCTTTTAAAAGTACAATGTCTGTATTTTTAATTGCAACATCCGCAGAGCCTTTTACACTTAAAGAAAGGGTAGCACAACTCATAGCCACACTATCATTGACGCCATCACCAATCATGAGCACTTGCTTGTTTTTTGCTTGAAGTTTTTTTATCACCTTAGCTTTATCAAAAGGACTTTGATTAGCGTAATACTCTTCTATATGAAGTTTATGTGCTGCAGCTTTAGTGCTTTGAACGCTATCTCCTGTAAGGATGAGTATATTCTTGCTAAACTTTTTAAGTTCAGAAATTAAAGCCCAAGCTTGCGTTCTTACACTTGTAGTTAAAGTGATAAGCGCTATTAAATGCAACTCGTCAAACAAGGCTACTACATATTGACCTTGTGCTTGAGCATTATTTATAAAGTCTTTAGTTGATTTTGTATATTCTTGATTTAGTTTATCAGCAATTAAAGGTGAGCCTAAATAGTAAGTTTTATTATTTACAAGACCACTTACTCCTAGATGCTCAAGATTTTTAAATGAGGTAATTTCATAAGTTGAGTATGCTTTAGTATTTTTAACTAAAGCATTGGCAATGGGGTGAAGACATGCTTGTTCAAGACTTTTTACAAGTTTTAAGATCTCATCTTTAGAGTAATTGCTATCAAAAATCTCAACTTTATCTAAAACTATGTGTTTTTCAGTTAAAGTATTGGTCTTATCAAAGACAAAAGTGTCTATATTAACTAAGCTTTCAATTGCTTTAGGTGTTTTAAAAAGGATCCCTAAGCTTGCTGCTTTATATATACCAGCACTTATAGCCATAGGAGTTGCTAAACCTAAAGCACAAGGACAAGAAATTACAATTACACTGATAGCAAACTTTAAAGCCTCATAAAAGCTAATGGAGACAAAGAAGTACCAATAAATAAAAGTAACAATACTTAAAGTTAAGACTGCAGGTACAAAGATCCTAGCGATTTTATCGGTTAAACGAACAATTGGAAGTTTATAGCTTAAAGCTTGCTCTACAGCTTTGATAATAGAGCCTAAAAAGCTTTGTTCAAATAGCTTTTCTACTTCCACTTCAAGATAACCTTGGCTAAGAACAGTTGAAGAAAAGACTTTAGAACCTTTAGTTTTGGCAACTAATAAGCTTTCCCCTGTCATAGTACTTTCATCTACTAAGGCATCTCCACTTATCACCACGCCGTCAGCAACTATTGCCTGACCTTGCTTTATACAGAGAATATCTTTAACTTTAAGGTTTTCTATAGCTATTTTAACGCACTTATCACCCTGCTTTACTTGTGCGTATTTTGGAACTAAATTGTATAAAGCATCAAGTGCACTCGTGGATTTTAGCTTAAGGTTATTTTCTAGAAACTTACCAAGAGACACAAAGCATAAAATGCCAATACAACCTTCAAAAAATACGTATTTTGAAGTGTGTAAAACCATAGCAAGATCTATTTTTTCTAAGGTAAAAATTGAAAACACAGAATATGTAAAAGAGGCAACCACTCCCACACTTACTAATGTATCCATGTTAAAGTTCAATGTTTTAAGAGATTTATATGCACTTATAAATGTATCTTTACAGATAAAAATGCCAAGTAAAGTCAATCCAAGTTGAACAAATGCGTTGTATAGAGCGTTTTCAATAAAGTATAGATTAACAAGATGCCCCATAGATAAGAGCACCACAAGCGCAAAAGTAATAAAAAGTGCTAAAAGTTTAAATGCTTGTAAGTAGTTGCTTGATGCGGGGGTTAAACTTAAGGATTTACGTAAGGTAGCTTTATAGCCTAAATTCTCAATTATTTTGATGATTTCGTCACTATTAAGTTTAGTTTCATCAAAATTAACAGTGAGTAAATTTTTGGCAATAACAAGATTAACTTTGGATACACCATCTTGTGAGCTTAAAATTTTTTCAATTTTAGCTACACAAGCAGAGCATTTTATTCCGTCGATTAAAAATTGTTTTTCCATTATTTACTACCATCTTTCAATGTCGATATCATACCTTATAAAAGGCAAATTTAATTCAAGATGATAATAATTTTTGTCTAGAATAATAGATTTAATTCTGCTATTTTAGATTTTATATTATTTAAATGTAGCTGCTCGCATTGCATTTAGTACAGCTAAGACAAGCACACCTACATCACCAAAAATAGCTAACCAAATATTAGCAATACCTAAAGCTCCTAATAATAGGATAGCAGCCTTTACTAGCATAACAAACCAAAGATTTGTTAAGGCAAGATGATAGACTTTTTTAGCTATAGAAATAGACTTACTAATGGATTGTAAGTTGTCATTTAGAATCACTACATCTGCTGACTCCACAGCACTTTTAGAGCCTACATCGCCCATGGCAATACCAAGATCAGCACTTGTTAACACTAAAGCATCGTTAATACCATCGCCTACAAAGGCAACTTTAGACTTGTCCTGTTGTAAGGATTTAAAGGTTTTAAGTTTTTCCTCTGGATTCTGCTTTGCAAAATAACCTTTAACCTGCAGAGATTTTGCTACTACAGCTACCACACTTTCTCTATCACCTGAGACGATGTAAGAGTCGATACCTTCAATTTTTAAGTCTTTAATGGTAGCTTTAGCACTTTGACGTACTTCATCAAATAGCTCAATCACACCACACAATTTACCATCACAAGCTACATAGACTAAGCTTTTTTCTGAGTCCACCTGCTCAAAGTTACCAACTAAGTCTTTTATGTATTCTCTCTTACCTAAAGCTATTTTTTGATCTCCTAAACTAGCACTCATACCTAGACCTGAATGCTCGTGGATCTGTGTTAAGGCTAAAAGCTTAGTATTATGCTTTTTAGCATACTCACAAATTGATAAAGCGATAGGATGAGTACTGTAAGACTCTAATGCATAGGCATAACTTAATAACTCAGCCTTTGAAAAACCATTAAAAAGATAGGTATTTACAACTGCAAAGTTGCCATAAGTTAAAGTACCAGTTTTGTCAAAGGCAATCTTTTTAATCTTGGATAAAACCTCAAGATAAACAGATCCTTTTACAATTACACCAAGCTTACTTAAAGCCCCTAAGCCACAGAAGAATGACAAGGGTACTGACAACACTAAAGCACAAGGGCAAGAGACAACTAAAAAGACTAAGGCTCTTTCAATCCAATCTGCATAACTTTCGCCTTGAACTACAATAGGAACTAAAGCTAACAAAACAGCAGCAGTCACTACAATTGGAGTGTAATAGATACTAAAACGGCGGATAAGATCTTCAGGTTTTGACTTATTAGCTTGAGCATCTTCAATGAGATTTAGAAGTCTAGTAATAGATGAATCTTTGTGTAAAGTTGTAACTTTAAGGGTAATTACACCACCTTGATTGATGCAACCAGATGGAATTACATCCCCTTTTACATAGAGCCTAGGTTCACTCTCTCCTGTTAAAACCTTAGTATCAATAGCTGCATGATCTTCAATTAAAGTACCATCAATAGCTACTATCTCACCTTTTAAAATTCTGATAGTATCCCCTATCTTTACTTGTCTTGGTTTTACTATGTTTTCTACCCCATCTACAACTAGTCTTACTTGTTGAGGTCTTAAACTTAAAAGGGAGCTAATATCTTTATGGGCTCTGCCTTTAGCATATCTTTCAAATAACTCACCTACTTTGTAAAAGATCATCACAGCTAAAGCCTCAGGTAAGTCGAAAAGAGCAAAAGCACCTAGTGTTGCAATTACCATTAAAAATTGCTCTGTCATGCGCTTTTGTTTAAATAAAGCTTTAACAGCACTTACACAAACATCAGCTGCAACTAAGATATAAGCAAAAATTGCAATTGGTATTTGATAATTTAAACTTAAAAGTTCTTGGTTTAGATATTTGCAATAAATTAAAAATAGCATTGCTACAATGCTTATATACAAAAACTTTTGTTCAAATTTCTTATACCAAGTTTGCATAATTTTATTTCCTATATATAAGCAATCGTGCAACTATTAACATAGCAAAATACTAAAAAAGTACTCTGCTTTCTAGAGCTTAATCTCTAAGTTCAATGCTAATACCATCTTCAAAAGCATTAGCAATAGTTTGAGCTTTAGCTACAACCTCATCCTCATCTTGAGGCTCTTTTGTATCTAAAACTAAAGTTCCTAAAGTAAAGTTTAGCACTGCATCTTCAAACTCTTTTTTTAGTAAACTCTCAAGCTTAGTAGCACAGTGGGGACAATCAAGACCTGCGATAGTACAACGAACTTTCATAAAAATCTCCTTTTTCATAAATTATAGTTGAGCAAATGTTCAACTGTCAATTAGTTTTATCTTATAGTTGAGCAATTATTCAACTATTAAGCAAAAAAAAAAGAGGTACCAATGCGATACCTCTAAACGTTTGTTCGTCACACTACAAATTAAACGATTTTTGTGGGAATACTAATTGAGATCTTTTGTTTTGACTCTTTTCTTAAAAGTAGTAGCAAGATCGTAGCTAGCACTACAATAGCAACTACAGTGTACAGATCAAAAGGTAATACACCTGCAATAAAGCCACCTAATCGGAAAATGATTAAGGCTAAGGAATATGCCCATAAGGTCATGTAGGTAATTGCAAATAACCACCACTTTGTAGATCCTAACTGACGTTTCATCGCACCTAATGCAGCTATACAAGGAGTAGACCATAAGTTAAAGGAGAGGAAACTTAGTGCAATTAAACCTACTAAGGTTTGCGATGGTGTAACCTCATTGATAGAGCTAAAGTATTTTACTAAAGCCTCAGATAAAGCCTCTTCTCCACCTTCAAATTCACCATCCAAGCCTAAAACTACAGCTAGGGTACCTACCACATTCTCTTTAGCTAAAAGTCCATTGAAGACAGCAACTGCAGCTTGCCAAGAGCCGAAGCCTACCGGAATAAACAAGATAGCAATGACACTACCGATAGCAGCAAGTAGTGAATTGTCGACATTCTCAATCATACCAAAGCTATTGTTTTCAAAACCAAAGCTTGATAAGAACCATACAGCAACTACTACACCAAAGATAATGGTACCAGCTTTAACCACGAAAGCTTTGCAACGCTGATACACAGTTTTTAGAGTATTGATTAAATTAGGCAAATGGTAGTCAGGAAGCTCCATAACAAAAGGAGAGACTTCCTCTTTAAAAGCTTGGAATTTCTTTAAAATCACACCAGTGCACACAATAGATAGAATAGACATTAGATATACTAAAGGTGCAATCCACCACGACTCACTAAACACAGATACAAAGATCATGGTCATAATTGGCAATTTAGCTGAGCAGGGAATAAAGGTTGTGGTAATAAGACCAATACGCTTTTCATTGATATTATCAATGGTACTGTGAGCCATTAAACCAGGAACACCACATCCTGTAGAAATTACCAAAGGAATAAAGTTACGACCAGATAAACCAAATTGGCGGAAGATTTTATCTAACATGAAAGCTACACGGGTCATATAACCTGATTGCTCTAAGATAGATAAAAAGAAGAATAAAAAGGCAATTTGTGGTAAAAAGCCGATTACAGCACCAACACCACCTACAATTCCGTCAACCACCAAAGATTGTAGCCACACAGGAGCATTTAAACTTTGAGTTAAAGAGCTTGCGCCATCACTTATAAAACCACCAAAAATTGCATCATTTACATAATCTGTAATAGTTAAATAGGAAGTTTCCCCATCCTCTGTAAAAGGAATTAGCTCTAGATAGGAGGTAAAGTACATAGCACCAAAGTACACAAGACTTACCACCATCAAGAAGATTGGTAACGCTAGAACTCTATTTAAGACAACTTTATCGATAGCTTGGGTGATATAAGATGATCTCTTTTGAGATTGAACTTTTTGAATAATGCTATCAATCAACTGGTAACGGAAGGTAGCAAAATAGCTTAAAGAGTCAACCTTAAATTGATTTTTAAATTCTGTCTTTAAGCTCTCAACTTTATTTGTAAGTTCTTTTTTGTCAGCATTTTGAGACTTATAGATTTCGTCTTCTTGCAATAAAGCTTGAGCGATAAAAACTTTAGCAGGCTGTGAATAGTCGCCTTCAATTAAAGCTGCAAGATCTAAAAGCTTGGATTTACACTCACTTAAAGCTAAAAATGGATCTTGTGGAGCTTTAGCTTCATCTACAGCTTTTTGTAAAGTTTCAAAACCTTGTTTTGAGGCTGCACTAATATCAATAACCTCAACACCTAAGCTTTGCTTTAACTTCTCAATAGAAATACTAATACCTTTTTTCTTTACAACATCCATCATATTGATGGCAACTACCATTGGTTTATTAAAGGTAAGTAACTCTAAAGTTAAAGACAAACTTCTCTCAAGGTGAGCTCCATCAATTACATTTAAAATAACGTCGTACTCACCTTTTACAAGGTAATCTCTTGTTACAATCTCTTCAGGAGAATAAGCACTTAAAGAATATAAACCAGGTAAATCTACAACTTTCCAATCATACTCTTGGCTTTTTCCTACAACCTTATCAACGGTTACACCAGGCCAGTTACCTACATATTGTCTTGATTTAGTTAAAGCATTAAATAAAGTAGTCTTACCACAGTTTTGATTACCCATTAAAGCTACAGTAATACGTGCCATTAGATAACCTCCACTAAAATAGCATCAGCAAGTCTCATAGTAAGAGAATACCCTCTTACACTAAGCTCAATAGGATCTCCAAGGGGAGCGGTTCTTACTTTGGTAACTTTAGTCTTTGGGGTAATACCTAAATCTAAAAGACGTCTTACAAGGGCTTTGTCATTTCCTACGATGTTTTTAACTTCTACTGTTTTACCTTGTTCTAAAGAAGCTAAGGTGTTCATAATCAAAATTCCTACTCAAAATTATTTTGAGTTAGTATATGCTAACTTAAGTTAGATTACAACAACTAAATTAGCTATTGCTAACACATACGATATTCACCTGTAGTTTTTAGTGCAGATATTGGTGTAAAAGTACGAGCAACTCACATTTGTAAGCCAAAAATGTGAGTTTTTGTTGTCTTAACGATGTGATTATTTATAATGAGCCCATCTAAAAATAGAAATTTAGGAGATTTTCATGTTACACGCAGTTGATCCTAAAGGAAGCTTTTTTAAGTTTTTCAATAAGATCCCATTTATCTTACAAATTGTCATCGGCATGGTTTTAGGTATACTTTTAGCTCTAGTATTACCTGAAGGTCAGGATTTTATTTTTCTATTAGGTGACTTATTCGTATCTGCTTTAAAGGCAATTGCCCCACTATTAGTTTTTGTTTTAGTGTCAGCTTCTATTGCCCGTCATCAGCAAGGTGCTAATGCTAAATTAAAGCCAATTTTAGTTTTATATGTTGTGGCCATGTTCTTATCAGCAGCTACTGCTCTAATCATGGCAAGATTATTCCCATCAACCTTTACAGTACTAGCTGATCAAGCTACAGCTTCAGCACCTGAGAATGTATCAACCGTTCTTGTAAGTTGCATTAAGAAGGCTGTGGACAATCCTGTAAATGCCCTATTATCAGGTAACTACATCGGTATCTTATTCTGGGGTGTACTATTTGGTATTCTTTTCAGAGCAGCAAACGATCAAACTAAAGCTGTTCTTTCAGATTTTGCTTCTATCGTAAGTGGTGTTGTAAGAATCGTTATTAGATTTGCTCCATTAGGCGTATTTGGCTTAGTTTACGCATCATGCACTAAAGAAGGTGGTTTCTCAAATCTATTAGGCTATGTTCATGTAGTAGGTGTTTTAGTTGCTACTATGTTAATCATCGCTCTTGTAATTAACCCATTACTAGTATTCTTAACCACTTTCAAGAATCCATTCCCACTAGTATTCACCTCTATCATGCATTCAGGTATTACAGCTTTCTTTACAAGATCCTCTGCTGCTAATATTCCTGTAAATATGGCATTATGTGAGAGATTAAAGGTACCACGTGAGTCTTACTCAATTTCTATTCCTTTAGGTTGCACTATCAATATGTCAGGTGCTGCTGTAACTATCGTAATTATGACTATGGCTGCAGTTAATACTTTAGGTATTCAAGTAAACTTTGGTACTGCTCTTTTAATGTGTGTAGCTTCAGTAGTTTGTGCTTGTGGTACTTCAGGTATTGCAGGTGGCTCACTAATGCTAATTCCTCTAGCTTGCTCTATCTTTGGCATCTCAAATGATATTGCAATGCAAGTTGTAGGTATCGGCTTTATTATTGGTGTAGTTCAGGATTCTACAGAAACTGCTCTAAACAGCTCTTCAGATGTTGTATTTACTTGTGCAGCTAATAAAATAACTAAAGTAAATTAACTTTTGAATAGGTTATAAAAAATGCAGCTTAAAGCTGCATTTTTTTTTGTATCTAGACTTTAATTACTTTAAATTAAGAGCTTTTAGAACATACTCTTTTAAAGTGTTGTAGTCGGCTTTTAAAGTTACTGATAAAGACTCTTTGTTTACAGTATCTTCTAATGCCTTTGGTAGTGGTAAGTCGATATTTAAAATTCTATCAACCTCACTCTTGAACTTAGCAGGATGAGCTGTACCTAGGAAGATACCAACCTCACCGTCTTTTAGATTGTCGGACAATACTTTGTATGCAATAGCAGCATGAGGCTCTGCAATATAACCAGTCTTCTTATAAAGTTCTTGCATTACCTGCTCAGTTTGAGCATCTGACAATGAGCCATAAGCAAAATCTTTTAAAGACCAGCCTTGCATCTTAACTAAAGCTTCAACTCTAGGCCAGTTGTTTGGTCTTGAAATATCCATAGCATTAGATAAAGTTGCAATAGTTGCATGAGGATCCCACTTACCAGATTGTAGGTAACGTGGTACGGTATCATTAGCATTACAAGAAATTACAAAGCGAGCTTTTAGACCTAAAGCTTTAGCAATTAAGCCTGCTGTGATATTACCAAAGTTGCCACATGGAACTGAGAATACTACCTTGTCACGCTTATCCTTAGGTAATTGAGCTACAGCTTCAAAATAGTAAGATACTTGAGCTAATAATCTGCTGATGTTAATTGAGTTAGCTGAATTTAAACCTACAGTCTTTTTAAACTCAACATCATCAAAAGCTGTCTTTACCATATCCTGACATTCATCAAAGATACCTTCAACTTGTACAGCTTTAATGTTCTTACCTAAAGTTGCAATTAACTTCTCTTGTAAAGTTGAAATCTTTCCCTTTGGATATAGTACAACTACATCAATACCTTGTTGCTCATAGAAAGCAGCAGCCACAGCAGCACCAGTGTCACCTGAGGTCGCAGTAAGAATAGTTAAGTGCTTATCACCACGGATAGAGCCTAAAACACGAGCCATGAAACGAGCGCCAAAGTCTTTAAAAGCTAAGGTTGGGCCGTGGAATAACTCTAAAGCATAGATATTTTTATCAGCTTCCACAATTGGAGCTTTAAAGGTAAAAGCATCAGCAATAATTGCTTCTAGCTGTGGAACTTCATCACCAATTAGATGACGTAAAATCTTTTGAGAACGCTCAACTAAAGGTAAATCTAATAGAGCATCAATATTGTCTAAAGGGGTAATGTGATCTGGGAAAAATAAACCTTGATCTCTACCAATACCTTGCACTACAGCCTGTGCAAAGGAAACCTTTTCGCTATGATCTTTTAAATTAAATAATTCCATAAATATTCTCTACACCTGTTGAGCAAAAGCACCACGTCTGTCTACTTTGCAAACATGGCAAAAACCGTCTTCATTAGCAATAAAATTGCGCTCTAGATATTCTTTCATCTCTTTAGCTTTATCTAGATCTTCATAAATTGAAAATATAGATGAGCCTGAACCAGAAATACCTGTAGCTAGTGCGCCTAATTGTACGCCATGAGCTCTAGCCTCTTCAAAGCCTGGGATTAAGCTTGCACGATATGGCTCTGCAATAACATCTACTAAACAGCTAGCAGCAAGCTTATCATTACCAGTGTGGCAAGCATGTACGAAAGCTGCTAGACGTCTGCCGTAAGTAATTACCTCAGTTCTTGCATATTCTTTTGGAAGAATTTGTCTTGCAGCATTAGTTGATACCTTAATACCAGGGAAGCAAGATACCCAATACCAATTATCAAAATCTGGTAAGGTAGTAGATATCACTCCGTTTTCTTGCACGATTAACTGCAAGCCACCAAAGTAGCAAGGTGCTACATTGTCGTAATGGATGGAGCCTGAGATTTTACCTTCAAGTTTGCCCATAAGCTCAAGACAACCGTCACGACCTAAAACTTCACCGTGAATAGCATCTAAAGCAACTACAGCTGCCACAACAGATGCAGCTGAAGATCCTAAACCTGAGCATACAGGTAAGTTTTTAGACAATTCCATATGTACATTCAAAGGCTTAAGGTTACGTTTTTCAAGCTCTTCTTTATACATTACATAGGCATCATAAACGATATTCTTTTTAGCATCAGTAGGTAACTTATGAGCAAATCTGCCTACAGTCTTAACTTGGCAACCATCAGTATCAGACTCACTGATGGTAATTTCATCGCCTAAAACAGCACCATCAATAGGCTTTAAAGCTGCACCTAATAGGTCAAAACCTACGGAAATATTAGCTGCGCTTGCTGGAGCGTAGGCTTTAAATACTTTTGACATTTTAATCCTCGTGAGCCCAGTTTTGTAAACGTAATACGTCAGCTAATACACCAGCTGCAGTTACTGCAGTACCAGCACCATAACCTCTAATTACTAAAGGAATTGGCTGATAGTAAGCGGTTGTTAAAGCTAAAGCATTTTCACCGTCACGTACTTTATATAAAGCATTATCAGCGCTTACTGCAGTTACCTTGCAAGAGCACTTACCATCTTTAATAGAGCCAACATAACGTAGTACTTTACCTTGAGCTTTGGCATCTTGAACCATCTTAGTAAAGCTATCATCAGCCTTTTTAATATTAGCTAAAACTTCTTGTGCGTTATTGCCTTGTAAGAATTCTTTTGCAACAGCACCTTGAACCTCAACATCTGATAACTCAAGCTCTAAGCCACACTCACGAGCTAAAATTAACAACTTACGAGCTACATCCATGCCGTCTAAATCGTCACGTGGATTTGGCTCTGTAAAGCCTTTTTCATAAGCGTTAGCTGTAGCTTCTGATAAAGTCATACCATCTTCAACTAAACCAAAGATGTAAGATAAAGTGCCAGATAAGATACCAGAGAACTCAATTAAGCTATCGCCTGCTGCAAGCTCGTTTTGAATTGTGTTAATAACAGGTAAACCTGCACCTACGTTAGCCTCGTATAAGAACTTACGGTGGTGAACTCGACTTGCCTCACGTAGCTTCTTGTAATACTCATATGTATTAGTATTAGCTTTCTTTGATGGAGTTACGATGTGGAATCCTGCTGCCATGTAATCTACATAAGTTAAAGCAAGATCTTCTGAGGAGGTACAATCAATTAAGATAGGATTGATTAAATGTAAATCCTTGATTAACTGCTCTGCTTTCTCTGGGGTTAATGCAGGCTCAGAACTTGCCTCTAACAAGCTCTTGTAGTTTTCTAAATCTACACAGTTTGCATCACAAATAAAGTGTTTTGAATTACCTACACCTACAACACGGATATCAATACCGTGGCGATTTGACAATTCTTGACGTTGACGTTTTACCTGAGCTAATAACTCACCACCAACACCACCACAGCCAATTAAAACAAGATCTAAACGTTGCTTAGAATTAAAGAAAGCAGTATGAGCAAAAGCCACAGCCTCATTTACCCTCTTTTGAGAAATTACAGCACTAATTGAACGCTCTGAAGAACCTTGAGCAATAGCTCTGATGTTTACGTTAGCTTCAGCTAAAGCTCTGAAGAACTTACCTGAAATACCACGAACCATCTTCATACCATCACCTACAACAGAGACGATAGCACAGCCTTCTTTAATTTCGATTGGATTTAATAAACCTTCTTTTAACTCTAACTTAAATTCATCTGATAGTACTTTCTTAGCTTTCTTAAGCTCTGATTGACTGATACAGAATGAAATTGAGTATTCTGATGAAGACTGAGTAATTAAGGAGATAGAAACACCTGCTCTTGATACAGCGGTAAATAATCTACCAGCCATACCTACCATACCTTTCATACCAGGACCTGAAATATTAACTAAAGCAATATTCTTAAGATCTGAAATACCCTTAATAGGTACTGACAAATCAGTTTCCTCAGAAATTAAGGTACCAGGACCCTTTGGATTTTTAGTGTTCTTAATTAAGCAAGGAATTCTAAACTGTGCAATAGGAGCAATAGTACGTGGGTGTAATACCTTAGCGCCAAAGTAAGATAACTCCATGGCCTCAGCATAAGACATCTTCTTTAGAAGCACTGCACCTTCTACAGCACGAGGGTCGCAACTGTAAACACCATCTACGTCAGTCCAAATCTCACAGCAAGAAGCATTAGAAATAGCAGCTAAACAAGCAGCTGAGTAATCAGAACCGTTTCTGCCAAGTAACACAAGATTACCATTTGCGTCTCCGCCACAGAAACCTGACATTAAGGTAATTGCTTCTACATCATCTTCTAGGGCAGCATATTTTTGCTTTGAAGCTTCAATATTAACTGAAGACTCCATTACGCCACCTTCTGTTACTAATACTTTAACAGGATCAATAACACGTACTTTTTTGCCTAAAGCTTGTAAAAGCTCTGCCATAATTAGAATGGAGAAACTCTCACCGCGGCTTTCTACAAATGCCATAACCTCTTCAGGACATACGCCTAAAAGCCCCATACCATTTAAACGGTCATGTAAAATTGCAATGGTTTCGTTGAATTTAACTAAAATCTTTTCTGTATCGAACTTGTCGTACTTAGCACCTAAATTCTTAATGATAGGCTCAACAATAGCTCTAATTTGCTCAAATTGCTCTTTGCCATCATTGCCACTTGCACCTTGAGAAACTAATGCTACTAAAAGGTTAGTAATTTTAGCAGGTGCAGATAAAACTAAAGCGGTTTGCTCTGTGGTTGCTGTATCTAGTGCAATCTTTGCTACATCTTCAAATCTATCAGAATTTGCAACCGAGGTACCACCAAACTTTAGAACGCGCATAAACCAATGCTCCTGTAATAACGCACAATATTTTTGCTATATAAACAATTTTTAATTAACTTTTCCTCACAGCTTTTGCAAGGGATCACTACTGCTAAGATTACTATCTAGCTTCAGTGTGTTCGCAGTACTATCTCTTTTATAGTTATCTTCCTGCGCTTTAAGGACAAGATCTATCCTTTGGATATTTCTAGCTACGTTTTTATCCGTCTTTGCTTTATATCCACAATTAGAAAACTTTCTTTTTCTAATTGGCACACTTTATTCGAGTACTAGTGTACAAAAAAAATTCGTGTGAGCAAAATTTGATAAATTTTTAATTAAATTGTCTTATTTTTAAGGTTTAATCACATTTTGTCAAATCTTATTTTTTTTGCTGACTTGCCATTTTAGGCAAATAAATCCTAGTTACAAGATTATGCATCCTTTTTTATACGTAATTTCAATAAGTTAACTTTTGGCATTAAACATGCAAATTAACCTATACAAACACAAATAATAAGGTATACATATGTCCGATGTACAAGCATTAGCTTTAAATTTTTATAAGGTAAAAGTAACTAACGAGCTAGATGAGCTTTCTTCAAATAGAAAATACTTTGATCTAGGTGCAAATACACTTCAAGAGGATCACAGAACTAATTGTGTGGAGTTTGTAAATTGCCTAAATAGGCAAAATCAAAGTTACAACCATACTTATCAAAGGCAAGATAACAGCTCTACAAAAGAAGTTTTTGCTTCTAAGAATTCCTGTACTGTAAGTTTAGATAATAAAGTTGTGACCTCACCTTTAACTAATCTTGAACAAGTGCCTAAGGCTTTAATCGAGCAATTAGATAACAGGCCTATTGTGATGCCTAATCAATTAGAAAACGAGTTTGCCCTTACTAAAAGTCTTATCAATAACATGATTGATACTTTAACTGCAAATAGGCAACAGTCTTTATCTAGTACTTTAATGTTATTAAAAGAGGTAACCTTACTGTTAAATAGCTACAACACAAGCTCATTAGATTTAAGTATTCTTGCAAGTCAAATAAATACGAACTCTTTATCCGTTAACAGCCAAAATTTTATTGCCTTTTATATTATTGGTATTAACTTAAGTTTCTATATCAAGACTATCGATAAGAAATACTTTACAGAATACAAAAAGGAAAAGGAAAAAGAAAAAGAGTCAAAACGTACCAAAGACAAAATTAAAGATCAAAAACAAAGGATGCAAGAGTTCTCAGCTCAATTTGATTTTGGTATTTCCTTAAGCTAATTTTATTAGACAAAAGGCATTCTGCTCTAAAATAGTGCTCACAATTAACCTAAAAAATTGTGAGCAAAAACCTACTTTTAACCACGATTGAAAGCAAACTGCACCTTAATTTTATTCACTTTTAAAAATTTCCCTTTTTTAATGAGATTTATAGTAAAATACACAAAGTTTTTGTGCTGAAAAAAAATTTAAAGACAGCACTAATGCTGTATATAAATTAAAAAAATTTATTTAGTTTGAGGAACAAATATCATGAGAAAACCTGTTGTAATGGGTAACTGGAAATTAAACGGTACCAAGTCAACTGTAACTGATTTAATCAAAGCTTTCAGAGAGCCAGCTGACAAAGCTGCTAACGTTGATGTAGCAATCTGCGCTCCAGCTATCTTCATTGGTATGGTTGAATCATTAGCAACCGGCTCAAATTTAAAGTGGGGTTCTGAGGACTGCGATATTCACACCACTGGTGCTTTCACTGGTGAAAACTCACCTGTTATGTTAAAGGAATTCGGTTGTACTTATGCAATCGTTGGTCACTCAGAGCGTCGTGGCTACCACAACGAGAGCAACGAAGTTGTTGCTGGTAAGTTTAAGGCTGCTTTAGACAACGGTTTAACTCCTGTTCTATGCATCGGTGAGTCAGAGGCTGAGTACGATGCAGGCAAGACTCTAGATGTTTGCAAGGCTGAGATCAAGGCTGTTATCGATTTATGCGGTATCGAAGCATTCAACAATGCAATCATTGCTTACGAGCCAATTTGGGCTATTGGTACTGGTAAGACTGCAACTCCAGAGATTGCTCAGAACGTTCACAAGGGCATCCGTGAGTTCTTAAAGACCTTCTCAGCAGAAGTTGCTGACGGTGTTCGTATCCTATACGGTGGTTCATGCAACGCTAAGACCGCTCCTGAGTTATTCTCACAACCAGATATCGATGGTGGTCTAATTGGTGGTGCTTCTCTAAAGGCTCCTGATTTTACAGCTATCATTGAAGCAGCTGTTGCAAACGCTTAATTTACTTTCGGACACGTTATTATGGCAATTAAGAAAATTGGTGTATTAACTTCAGGTGGTGATGCACCTGGCATGAATGCAGCTATCCGTGCTGTAGTTCGTACTGCTTTATCATATGGTTGGGAAGTTCTAGGTGTACTTGATGGTTATTCAGGTCTACACGAGGGTAACTTCGTAGAATTAAACAGCCACTCTGTATCAGATTTATTAAACCGTGGTGGTACCTTCTTAGGTACTGCTCGTTTCCCTCAGTTCAAGCAAGAACAAACTCGTAAAGAGAGTGTTGAGGTTATGAAGAAACACGGTATCGATGCTTTAGTAGTTATCGGTGGTGACGGTTCATACATGGGTGCAAAGCTAATCTCTGAGTTAGGTTTCCCATGCATTGGTTTACCAGGCACTATTGATAATGATATCGCTGGTACTGATGCTACTATCGGTTTTGATACTGCTTTAAATACTGCTGTAAGCGCTATTGATAAGCTACGTGATACCTGCTCATCACACAAGAGAATCAGTGTAGTTGAGGTTATGGGTCACCACTGTGGTGATTTAGCTGTATGTGCAGCTGTATCTTGCGGTGTTGAAGCTGTTTTAGTTCCTGAAGTTGCATGGAACAAAGAAGCAGTTTATGCTGACATCAAGAAAGGCATTGATGCAGGTAAGAGACATGCAATCTTAGTTGTATGTGAGAACCAAACTGATGTTCACCAGATGGCTAAAGAGCTAGAAGAGTTAACTGGTTTAGAGACTCGTGCTACTGTTCTAGGTCACATCCAACGTGGTGGCACTCCATCAGCAGCTGATCGTGTATTAGCATCTCGTATGGGTGCTTATGCTTGTGAGCTATTAAAGAATGGTGAATCAGGCCGTTGCATTGGTGTAAAGCGTGGTGAGTTAGTTCACTATGACATCATTGATTGCATCAACAACATGAAGCATCAATTCATGCAAACTACTTATGATTTAGCTTGCAACTTAAAGTAATCAAGTAAATCTGTTTTATAAAAGGATCGCAACAGCGATCCTTTTTTGTATCTAATCTTTAAATTTAATCTAAAGTTAATCAAAGCTTAATCCTACTCTACTACATTTAAAATGAAGACAATAAATGCACTAGGAGAAGCCTATGCAAGATCACCAAATTTCACCTTACCATCTAAGCTCAATTTTTAGTAATGACGACGAGGAATTTGAAGCTGTAAAAGGAATCAGTCAAACCACAGATCTTGAAAAGCTGGTTAATCAAGATGAGCTTGAGAAAATGCTAGATTACGTTTTTAAACTCTTATTTAGAAAAGCTACTAAATAAGAGTTTTTTTTGTTTAGCCAAAGTTAGTTATCAAGCACTGCTTTTAAGTGTTTAACAATGTAGTCTTGATCTAGTTTTTCTTGCTCTAAACGGTTTAGATTTGGCTGTTTTGATAATGCCTCTAAACAAGCTTTCTCTTCATCAGTTAAAGCAGGAGCTTCAATTGAGATAGACTCTTTTTCAGTAACTCTTTTGGCAAGATGATTTTTATATTCTAAAGTTTCTAAATCCATCATTACAGAGGTTACTTTAGCTTGAGTATTCTTTCTAAAGTTAGAGAGAATGAAAAATCCCCATGAATCTAGATCTCCCCAATAAATAATTTTCTTCTTAGCAAGTAACCACTTTGCTTTTGACCAAGCCACATCATTACCACAACCAAAGATTACAGTGGTATTTAAAAGTTTAGGTAGCATTAAACCAGATTGCTCATTTTCAACCACCAGGAGATTGTCACCAGGTAGCGCTATATGCTCAAGATCAGAGGTTGAAACTTGGAAGTAATCAAAATCTTTAACTAGAGTATCATCTAAAATTCTTACATGCGCAAAGTTTTTAGGCTTTTTACGAACGTTCAAGAAAGACACCAAATCACTGTCATCGTCTGTACATATACCTACTGCTTTAAGGATAGTAAAGATAAGTTTTAAGTTTCGCTCTAAAAACTTAGTGTCCACACCTTCAAGTGGCAATGCTCTAATATATAGATTTTTCCCCATATCTCTTTTAAGTTGAGGCAAAGTTACAAGCAATAACTTAAAATCCTCAGCACTTAAATCGTCAAGTGAAAGGTATTTAATGAGTGGATATAAAGAGGACTTATCTTCAAGCTTAAAGCAAGTTGCAAGCTCTGTTACTCTATCAAGGAGTAAAGATACTTTTTTCCTGTCGTCATTTTTAATACACAAGAGTAACTCGTCAAAAGAGTTCACCACAAAGTAATTTGGAATTTGACATCCATCGGCACCACAAGCATAAACCTTTTGAGTGTACTCTATAAGTCCTTGATGGGGATAAGAGCTATAACAGTGAATAAACTTTCCAAATGCATTAACGTCTTTTAAGATCTCTTGATTAGTAGGTGGTTTTAAAGCTACTTTAATTGGATATTCTCTTTGACCTAATAATCTTTTGATAAGGTTATTAAGATTTGAGATCTCTGTTTTAGTTATTCTTTCGATAACTTCGTTTACAAATAACATTTAAACCACACTTACCTACTAATTAGCTTCAAGCTCAATTCCAAGCTCTTTAAAGTCACTTTCTTGCTTTTGTAAAAGCTGCTCATCATACTCTTGCCAAGTAAGCTCACACATAGCACTGTTATGGGTATCAGCAGGCTTTTCAACAATCACAAGAGATCTAGCAAAGTCACGAGCTAGCTCAATATTCTTAAATGGCGTAATTAGATTTACATGTAGATTTAATTCTTTAAATATCTTCAAGACTCTCTTACTTACCTTATCAGAGGTATTAGAGAAAGCCTCATCTAAGAATACAGTTGCATAAGTTGGAATATCGCCATTGTCTGGAGTTAATACATAGGCTAAAGAAGCTGCTAACACAGAGCCTGCAAAAGCTTCTTTTTCACCACCAGATTTACCAGAGCTTGAGTTTAAGGTATCTTTAATAGTACCTGTAGTCTTATCTAAGACATTAGCTAAAAACTTCATGCGAAGACGAGGATCTAAAATAGACTTTAGATCTTGAGCATTTGAGTTTAGAGCATTGATTAAGATATTGATAACTTTTTCAATAGACTTATAGCGTCGCTCAGAATCGGTTTCATTAATAAGATTCATCACCGCTTTAGTACTTTGATTAAATTCTTTAATTGCAGGATTATCAATACGTTTTGGCTCAATTGACAAGTAAGTGTTTTCACTAAATTCAGCCTTTTTGAGCACATTGTTAATAAGCTCAATTCTATCTTTAATAGAATCTAATTCTTGAGAGATCTTTTGTACGATACAAGCTACCGATTGAGTAACCTCTGTATTAAGTTTAGATTTAAACTCTTCTACAAGTTTTGGTAAACCTTCTTGCTCAATTTGTTGTAAGTATTTTAAGTAATACTCATAAGCTTCAAATTCACTGCCCCAATCAATACACAACGCCTCCCATTTCTCATAGAATTTAGCAATGATGTTACTGATTTTGTTCTTTGCATCATTCATACGATTTGTAGCTACAGATTCTTCTTGATAAAGACTGTTTCTAAAATCGCTCTTATTAATATCTGTAAAGACGTTTTGATTGGTAAACTTAAGCTTCTTCATCATGTCTTGAAGCAATAATTCGATATTAGCATCAAGGGTCACTGAAGGTTGTTTTGCTAAAGCTTCAAGTTTACTTTGCAGATCTTTAATGGCTAAATCAACGTTATTGATAGCAATCATTAGCTTAGTAACTCTATCTTCAGCTTGCTTTAAGACTTTTTCACTAAGCTCACACTGCTCTTTTAATTTTGCAATAGAGCTGTCATGAATAAGGATGTCATATTGCTCCTGTAGAGAGATAATTTGCTCTTTTACAGAGCGAATATCTATCTTAGAAAATGAATCAATACTCTTTAAGCTGTATTCAATAATGCTAATTTTTTCTTGAACACTATCTCTTTTAGCGTTGGCTGCTTTTACTTTGTCGTTAACAGCTAAAAGTTGCTTTTGAAGCTCACTAAGCTTTCTATTTAAGTTCTGAAGTTTATCCTCATTAGAAAAACCAATACACCAGGAGGAAGGATCATTTACTAAAGTTAAGTCTTTCTTTTCAAAAAATCCTTTATTCTTATGGATAAGACCTTCTTTAGTCATCGAAAATTCAGTGACATTAAGCTTTTCAACACTATCAACACAGCATAAATCGTAGTTATTTAAATGCTGCTTTAAAAACGGTGTAAACTCATGTTTTTTAAAGTTCAGCTTAGTTAAAAAGCCATCATTACCAAAGGTTGTAAAGCCTGGAGCTACATCTTTTACCACTTGAACTCTTACGTGCACACCAGTGTGTCTTGCGTTTAACCACTTAGTGATAAGCTCATAGTCATTTTTAGATACTAAAAGAGTTTGTCTAAGACCACCTAAAGCTCTTTCAATAGCTCCTTGCCAGGATGATTCTGACTCTTTCACTTCAATAAGCTCTGCAATATAAGCTAAGTGATTTACGCTAATGTTAAGTGAAGATGCTAAATCCTCTCTTAATCTTTGATACTTAATGGACAAATTAGAGCCACGGTGTTTTTGTAAACTCTCAATTTCGTCTTTTACCACAAGCTTATCAGCTTCAAATTTTTTACCTTCTAGAGCAATATTGATCACTTGATCTTCAAGCTCTTGTTTTTGAGAAGACAACTCTTCTTTGAGCTTATCAGCATCACTCTTGCTTTGGTAGAATTCTTCTTGAGTAGTAACTGTAGGTAAGCCTAAGTTTTTTAAGATGCTGTTATAGTCAGAAGCATTCTTCTCAACTAGGGCAAGTTCTTTTTGCTTAGCCTCAATTTCATTTTCTAATACTTTAGTCTTATCGCCACCATTAGCACCTAAAGCGGTAAGGTTTTGCTCATGAGTACGTTTTGCATCTAAAAGACGACTATCCTCATCCTTCTTTTGAGCTTCTAAATTACCTAACTCAAACTGTTTTTCTTTTAAAGAGCCTTGATAATAGTCTTTTGCATAACGGTTAACAAAAGGCTCTAAGCCCTCAATTGCTCTTTCATAATCTAAACACAATTTTTGGTATTTAGTAAATTTAGTGGTTTGCTCTGGAAGATCTTTTAAATACTCTTCTTGCTTTTGAGCTTCTTTTAAACGCTCGTGAATATTTTTAAGATCATCAAATTGCTTGATAGTATTTACAGCATCTTCTTTTACAGAGCCAGGCTCTAAAACTAAGGTTCTAATTAGGTTAGTTAAATCGTCAATCTTTTTTAAACCTAAAGCTCTGCCTAATAAGGCAGGTGCATTTTGGTTATCCATATGTAAGCGATGTCTAAAATGAGTTTCATACTCACTAAAATTATCATCACATACAGCACAACCTTCAATAGCTTTTAGGTACTCTTTTAAAGGTCTTACATCAAAGTTTTTAAATCTAAATAACAGCTCTTTTACATCAACATCCACAGGACACACGCTGTAAATTTTTTTAACGTCACTGTAGGCAGTGGAGTCTGAATTGATGTAGAAAATACCTAATAAAGCTACTTGCTGTTTTGAGGCAGTGTACTCATATAAAGCTTTAATCACTGTTACTACAGCCTGCTCACGTAAGTTTCTTGAAGTTTGGTTACCTTCATCATCAACCATGCTACCAAAGCTTCCGCGGATGTAGCTTACAAGGTTACGATCATTCTTTTTCTCTTGAGCTGCAGCTAGGTTATAAGACACTCTTGAAGCAGGTCTTAACAAAGTCATTAAAGCATCAATAATCGTAGATTTACCAGAGCCGTTTTCACCAGTGATTAAGGTGCCTTCTGGATCAATATTTAAGGTGTGCAAACCATTGAATGAGCCCCAGTTATATACGGTAACTTTGCTAAGCTTTACCTGATCTACTTCATCATAAGAAAACAATAATTCACCTTGCTTACTCATTATCTGCATCCTCACTGCTTGCTACGGTTCCGTTTACTTTTCTAAACTCATCTAAAAGCTCATTTAACTTATTTAAATCCACTACAAATCTAATCAAAGGTAAGATTAAGAAACGGTCATTGTCCTCTGAAGGTAATCTCTTTAATAGATGATATTCACACAAATCACGTAAAGCTCCATTTAGCTTTTGCTGATCTTTTCTATCAGATACAGATATATTCATGTATGGTAGTAAAGCATTTTTAATGTAATCAATATCAATTACAATAGAGCTTTCCCCTTGAGAAAAACGCTCCTGATAGTACTTACGAAGAATTAAAATCAGAATTGATTTAAAAGGAGTTAACACTGACTTGTTAATTAAGAACTTATCCTCTACAAAATCATCACTCTCAGGATCTAACTGGGCATCATCCTCAGCTTCAGCAAGTTCATCCTCGCGATTAAGATTCTTGATATAAGCAAGACCAATATCAGCATCTACAACAAGCTCAATGTTGATATTTCGAAGATAGCTTCTAATAAATTCTTCATTCTCTTTTTTACGCAGTAATTTGTATTGCTCTGAATCTAATTCAAACTGCACACTACCAGTTTTTAAAAGATCGACAATGATATTTCTAACTTTTGCATCTGCTTCTTTAACTAAGTTTTGATTGTCACTCTCTAATAAGATTTCGTTTTCGATGCTCATTACTTATCCTCACTGTCACGTAGCATTTGGCTTGATAGAATTATCTTTGGAAGACGAATTTTTAAAGCTCCTTTATGTTGAGAGATGTTTTTAACAATAATTTCTTCATGCTCTAAAATTGGCTCTTTATTAAGTTCTCTTGCAACTCTAACAAAAGCTACCACTTCATCTAATCCATACTTAAGTTGAGTTCTTTCAATGATACTTCCCACACTCAAGGATGAGGCATTACCTAAGATCTTCTTAATAGTATTTTTTACATCACTTAATTTAACGGTATCAATCTGTTTTAGAATTTCAGATCTAATTATCTTAGAATTTTCATGCTCAACGAACTCACCTAGCTTTGCTTCTTTTGGAGCGACCTTAATGGCATTTTTTAAAGACTCTACAGAAAAGACTTTTACATTACCCTTTTCAAGCGTGGTTTCAAGTAATCTTGTGTATAAGTTAATGCCAGTGTCTTTAAGTTTAACCGCTTCTTTTTCAAGTTTGGAGATAGTTTTAGTAAGTAAACGATTCTCTTTAAACTCTGAGCTTTCAAGATAAGCTCTTAAATTTGCGTCAATTTGAGCTCTTACTTTTCTTACTCTATCGCATTCGTTTACAAGAATATCAATAAAGCTATGTAGAAACTTCTGTTGCTTTTTATCAAGATGCTTTGCTATCGGTTTATCAAGAATAAAGTCAATTTGTGAGTTGAACTCGTCACGAAGCTTGGCTTGGCATAAAAGTTTAAAGAAATCCTCGTAAGCTGCACCATAATCTGTTTTACGCTGTATAGCTTCTTCTTTTAGGACATCTTTAATCAACTTACCTTTTGAAGCTTCATCGTTAATCATTTTGACACGAATGTTTTGGGCAATTTCAAAAGTTTCTTCTTCAAGTCGTCTAAAATCATTTGGAATTCGATTTGCTAAATCATATATAGTTCTAATCTTTTCCTTTTGACGTGTGCTAGACAATTTAGCTAAATCGCCTTTACTGATGGAAGCTCTTTCTTTTTCGAGCTCTTTAATTTGTCTATCAACTTCCTGAAGACGTAATCTCTTGTCAGTAGTTAATTGCACAAAAAGCTCGTGTACCTGATCTTGAAGAATTTGCAGGTGAGTGGCTGAAGTAGAAACAATTTTTGCATCTAGTTTGTCAGCAAATTCGATGGCTTTTTGAGCAGCATCTGTTAAATAGATTTTATTGTTTAGCTCTTTAATCCAGCCTTTTGTTGGATTCATCCAATCATTTAGATAATCTTTAGCACTTTGTAATTGTAAAGACTCATCTTTATCTTTTAGAGAGGAGAGAAATTCTTTTAAACAAGCACGCGCTTGATCGTAATCCACCTCTCTTGCATTAGCAAAAAGGTTCTTTAAAAAAGCTAAGATCATAGGAGCAGAATCTGCTCTTAACAATCTCCAGGTTTTATTTATCTCAAGTAAGTTACTAAACCTTGAGTAATCAGACTGAAAATCCATAGTATAAATTTTACAAAGCAATAATTAAAGCCAAACAAAATCGAGGTAAATTATAACCGACAAAGGTGATTTTTTAGCAGAAATTTGGAGATTATATGTCAATATTTACTAAGCTTTATAAGTACTTTTTAAAGAAGTCTTTAAAGAAACAAAATCTTGATGAGGATCTTTTAGATAAGTTAAATGACGATTGCATAGACTCTATAGAGCAATTGCTTTTAGATAAGAAAAGCTACTCCTCAAAGAGTCTGTATAAGATTGTGTTTAGATGTAAAAAACAGATCTTTGCTTAATTAAAGAAATAATAGATAATTACGTGTCCTACAGCTAAAGCGTAGAGACCTGCAAACACATCATCTATCATCACACCAAGACCACCACCTATCTTTTTATCGAAAAAATTGATAGGAAATGGTTTTAATACATCAAAAAATCTAAACAACACAAAAGCTAAAAAGGTTAAATAGATATTACTTGGAAATAAAAACACACTGATAAACATGCCACAAAATTCGTCAATAACAATAGCACTGTTATCATGCATTCCAAGATCTTTTTCGCAAATTGAAGATGCGATAGTACCTAAAACAAATGTAAAAATAATAACAGTAAGAGCGATATACCAAGGCGCAAAAACAAGTAGCATGCAAATTGGTAGTGCTGCAAGGGAACCGTATGTTCCAGGAGCTTTTGGTAATAAACCTGATCCAAAGCCTAAAGCGATAAAGTGCCAAGGATTTTTAAGACTTACATTTTTTAAAAATGATCTGTCGTGTTTGTCCATAATATCAAACCGAAATTTATAGAGTTTAAAGTAAGTTTAGCAATGATGAATGAAGATACTTCTTTTCCATATTACTCTAAAGAACAAATGTAGCTACTCCAACAAATTATAAGATAATAAGTTGCAAAGTAAAATAAGAAAAGTGAGTATCTAAAAACGCAAAAACCGCCATCCTAGAGGACAGCGGTTTTCATAGAAAAGAAGCTTGGCAGTAACCTACTCTCACACAAACGTACGTTGCACTACCATCGGCGTAACTGCATTTCACTTCTGTGTTCGGAATGGGAACAGGTGGTTCTACAGC
>JAEWPL010000257.1 GCA_023460615.1 Pseudomonadota bacterium
TGAAAAAGAGGTAGTAACTTTAGCTTTAGGCTCACAGATTAAATTCTTATAAGCCTTGCAATTTATATAGACAACTGCAATTAAAAATAGCAGAGCTAAAAGCCACTTATAATTAACATTACTTACAAAAAACTCAGCACCTTCTGCTCCATTAGTTTGCGCTAAAGCAATAATGATATCTGAGGAGATAAGTGAATTAGTCGCAATCAAATAGCAAAGAAGTAATAAAGGTAAGAATAAGGTTATGAAAGCAATAATTACAAAGAGAACCTTTCTTAAAAAATAGAAAGTGCAATCCTTTTTTGGTAATAACACACACCTAAAGAAAGTTAAGAAAGCAACAGCTAAAACAGTAAATATCACTCCTTTTAAATACTCCATAGGAGTGGTATTTAAGTTCATTTTAAGGGCAACTAAATAAACTGACAGATAAGTTATTGCAACAGTTGCCATACCTCTAAGTGCAGTTTTGTTTAATTTAAAAGTAACGATTACCGCAAGCAAACAGCCTAAAGCTAAAACAGAATAAATTACCGCAGTTACTACACTATTTAGTGAAAAATCATAGACATAGTAAAGGGTAGATAAAACTACAAAAGGGATACCAAAAAGCTTAAAAAAGCTTGATAAGACAAGTTTAGAATAGTTACTCATGATTACATCTAAAGGTTAATTTTTTGTATATAATACGCTATCTTTATAAATTAGGTTCATTTATCGTGATTTTTAACTTTTCTTTGCCAGAAGACTTTTTAAAAAAGAGTCCTATAACAAATCTTAGCTTGCCTGATGCTGCTAATGTCTTAGTAGTTCATTGCTGTTGCGCTCCTTGCGCAACTGGTATGATAGAGGCGCTATTGTGCTCTGGCATAAAACCAATCATGTTCTTTTACAATCCTAATATTTATCCATTAGCTGAATATGAGAAAAGAAGAGATGAGTGGATCTATTTATGTAACTTATTAAAACTTGAATACCACATTGGCGATTACGACTACCAAAAATATCTAGAAACCATTAAAGGTTTAGAAAATGAACCTGAAAGAGGTAATAGATGTCTAAAGTGTTTTACTCATCGCCTAACAGCAACCGCTCTTTTTTCTAAAGAAATCGGCATCAACACATTTACTACTACTTTGTGTACTTCAAGATGGAAGAGTAAAAAACAAGTAGATCTAGCAGGCTTTGCTGCCCAAGACAAAGTTAAAGATATCTTTTATTGGGATCAGGATTGGCGTAAAAATGGTTTGGTAACTAGACGCTATGAACTTGTAAAGGAAATTGCTTTTTATAATCAGCAATACTGTGGTTGTGAATTTAGTATTCAAAAAGATCACTACCAAAAGTAGTGATCTCAAAAGTTAAAAATTAAGCACCGTATTGCTTGCGGTACTCAAGCATTGCAGGAATGTGCTCTTTTAGAGTCTCATCATTTTCAATATACTTTAATAAGTCATCAAAAGTTACGATTGAAACAATCTTAATGCCGATGCTCTCCTCTGCCTCAGCAATAGCACTCTTTTCTCCTTGACCTTTCTCCATACGGTTAAGAGCAATAATCGCTGCTTTAAAGTGAGCTCCATTAGCTTTAATAATTTCTTCTGATTCTCTGATAGCAGTGCCAGCAGTAATTACATCGTCAATTAAAAGAATATCCCCCTTTAATGGAGCACCTACTAAGTTACCACCTTCACCATGATCTTTCTTTTCTTTACGGTTGAAGCACCAAGGTACATTTTTCTGATGCTCATTAGCTAAAGCCATAGCTGTAGCACAAGCTAAAGGAATACCTTTGTAAGCAGGTCCAAACAATACATCAAACTCTAACTTTGCATCAATTAAAGCGTGAGCATAACAAGAGCCTAAAATAGCTAAATCGCTACCTGTGTTAAAACCACCTGCATTGAAAAAGTAAGGGCTAGTTCTTCCAGACTTTAAAACGAAACTACCAAACTTTAACACACCTTTTTTTAGGGCTAACTCAATAAATTTACGTTGATATTCTTGCATACAAAACCTCAAAAAATAATTGAGGTAAATTTTACATGATTTGAGCTTAAATTGCAGATCGTTTTCAAAAACAAATTGCTTTAGTGTAATATTGCTAAAAAAGGAGTTTTTATGTCCATAATTCACAGTATGACAGGATCAGCAAGTAAACTTGTTAATTCCCAACTTGCAAACATCAACATCGATATCAGTTCTGTTAATGGTCGATACTTAGAAATTTATTTAAAGCTACCTGACAACTTAAGACATTTAGATTCTAAATTAAGAGCCATCTGCCAAGAAAAACTTACTCGAGGCAAATTAGATTGCTATATCACCTATGCGTTAAATGCCCAAGCTTCTCTCAACCTTGATGTAAATCAATTAGAAGCTCTAAGTGAAGCTTTAAATCAAGTTGAAAAAACTATTCCAAATGCTTGCAACTTAAATCCAATGGAAATTTTGCAGTATCCAGGAATTCTAAAGCAACCTGCTAACATTCAAGATTTAATTGATGAGCAAGTACTAGAGAATTTTGCAAATTCCTTAGATAGTCTTGTAAAGACAAGAGAGTCTGAAGGTGAGAAATTAAAACAAGCATTACAAGTAAGACTTGATTTAATTGAAAAACAAGCAGATTTAATTGAGGTTCAATTAGCTAATCTAACCAAGATTGAAAGAGAAAAGATCTTAAAGAAAATTGAAGATCTTAAAATTGAAATTGATCCTGAAAGAATTGAGCAAGAAGTTGCCATCATCGCACAAAAAGCAGATGTTGAAGAAGAGTACGACCGCTTAAGAGCTCATATCAAGGAAGTAAGAGAAATTCTTGATAAAGGCGGTATTTGCGGAAAACGACTAGACTTTATGATGCAAGAGTTTAATCGTGAATCAAATACTCTTGCATCTAAAGCTTCTAACCTAGATATCACAAGAATTGCTGTAGAGCTTAAAGTGTTAATTGAACAAATGCGAGAGCAAGTTCAAAACATTGAATAAGTCACAGTTGTCTTGCAATTTGTAGTAATTTTGCAATCAATACTGGCACACCACTTTGACCACGTTTTTGCATGGCATCTACTAAATACAGAGCAAGTCCAGGTTTACTCTTACGTCTGATGGCTTGCTCTATAATTTTGTCCATTGAATATCCTCTTTTTAGCTGATTACCAACCGCAAGACCAGCTGCTTGCCTGAACACATCCTCATAACCTTGGCTATATAAAAAGTGCTCAATATCTTTTTGTGGTAGTACCGTTAAATATCTATAAGTCTTTCTTTTAGAAATGTAATCACAAGTAATGTCCGCATATTTCTTGCCAGCATCATCACCATCAGTTAGTACATGGAAATTGATACCTAATTGCAAGGCGGTTTTTAAAAGAGGCTTTAAACCGCATTGAGCAAACTCGATAATTCTTATACCTTCACATGGAAGTGAAATTCCTAGAATAGATGCTATTTGAGTTAAGATCCAAACCTCCGTTTCGCCCTCTACTAATAACCAAGTTCTTGCAAAGAAAGCCATCGGACGATTCATACGCACATGGAAAGCAATACGTCTTAAATCCTCATAGCTTAGGGATTTTTTTGAAATCTTATAACAAGTAGTATCGTAGTACTTTCTGCTCAAACGTCTTAAAGACTCTAAACTTACTGCAGATAACAAGTCACCACTGTTAGTAGTTACGATTTTTTGACTTTCTGTAGGTTCAATAATAGACCATAAAGAAAGTAAATAAGAAGGGTGTAATCTTGATTCAATATCCTCAAAAATAATGATAGGTTTACTATTAGGATCAATCTTACGATTGCCCTTTGATAACAGCATGTTGATAGCAATTAAAGATACTAAGACTTTAGATTTATTAAAGCCTGGCATATTAAGGGTATTCTTAATGCTATCAGGAGATTCTAAAGAGATAGGTCTTTTTACAATATCATCAAGATTACGTTTTGAGCTATTTTCAATTAGCTGTTGAGTAATTTTGCTTTGGCTATAGTTAGACAAATGTTTATCAAAAAATTCACCAAAGTTTTTGATGATCTTATTTAAAGAGGAAGCGGTCATGGCACTATCTGAGGATAACATTTGAGATAGACTTTTTAGTCCTGATCTCTCCTCATTTTCTTTATCCTCAATAGGACCTTTGTCCATACGGCTATCTCTAATTCTAAATACAGGATTGTATTTTATGATGGCTAAAATAGCCTGTTTTAAGCTTTCATCTTGCCTAAAAGGATCTCCTTTTTTATCAAGTAAGGTATGAATCGTTTCAAAGTGCTTTTTATTAGTATCAAAAGCTACAATTTGCCAATGTAAAGCGTAAGATCCATCGTCATCAAAATACCAATACTTTTTAAAGATAGGATCTTTATCAGCAATGCTTTGAATTGGATCTTCTTTAAAATATAAGTCAATATGAATATGCTCATCCGTCTTTTTAAAGACGTCGTCCTCATCACGAGCAAATAGACTGTCTTGATCATCTAAATAGTTTTCAAGATCATGTAAAAAGTGTCTTGCTTGGTGAAAACTATTTTCAACTTGGGAGTCAGGATCATAATTAGCATCAGAAAATTGCTCTTCCTCTAAAGATGAAAGCTTATCTGATTGTTCAAAATCTAAACTAGGTCTTTGAGTTACTTTAGCGACTAAGTCCTCTCTAGGTGCGTGGATGAATTCTTTTTCATCAATTTCAATAGGTACATATAGATCATCATGACTAAACTTATATAATTGTTCACCTTGACCTAAAACAAGCCACAAAGCACTTAGAAGGGAGGATTTACCCCATTGATTTTCACCAATCAAAACGGTGCTAGATTCTTCAAAATCCATCCATAATTTTCGGATACCACGAAAATTTTCAATTTTTACTTTTTCTAAATACATAAAAATATCCTTCTTACATTTTTAAATGTAATCGAGATATTCGCTTTAGCAAGAAATATAAAAAAAGCCCATGATGTAAATCACAGGCTTTCTTTAGATTTTACAATAAATTAAACACGGTGCCACACAGTACCTTGAGGTCCATCCTCAAGTTCAATGTGCATTTGTTTTAACTTATCACGAGCCTCATCTGCTAAAGCCCAGTTCTTCTGTTTTCTAGCTTCATTTCTTTGCTTAATTAAAGCTTCAATTTGTTCCACATCGTCATCCTTAGCACCTGTAGTTAAGAACTTATTAGGATCTTGCTCTAGAATGCCAAGAACTGATGCTAATTGCTTCAATCTGCCCGCTAGCTTCTGTGCTGTTTGTCCAGACTCTTTATTGATTTGCTTTGCTAAATCAAAGAGTACAGAAATAGCACCAGGTGTATTAAAGTCATCATCCATATACTCTTTGAATTTTGCAGTATATTCATCTTCAGAGCTGTCTGGATCAACTGCTACAGTATCTCTTAAAGTAGTATATAAACGATTTAAAGCAGCTCTTGCTTTATCTAAATTCTCTTGAGAGTAATTTAGTGGAGAACGATATTGGCCAGATAATAAGAAGAATCTGATGGTTTCAGCATCATAGGTCTCTAACACATCTCTTATGGTAAAGAAATTGTTCAAAGACTTAGACATCTTTTCTTCATTGATCATTACCATGCCTGAGTGCATCCAATAATGAACATATGGAGTCTTATTAGCACAGCAGCTTTGAGCAATCTCATTTTCGTGGTGAGGGAAAATTAGATCGGACCCACCACCATGAATATCAAACTCTTTACCTAAGTATTTGTTATTCATAGCAGAACACTCAATATGCCAACCAGGTCTACCTGCTCCCCATGGAGATTCCCATGATGGCTCACCTGGTTTTGACATCTTCCAGAGCACAAAGTCTAGTGGATTGTGTTTGCTCTTCTCTACTTCAATACGAGCACCTGCTTGTAATTCATCTAGCTTTTGACCAGACAATTTACCGTATTTTTTAAAAGAATTGATATCAAATAATACATCGCCGTTTTCAGCAACATAAGCATGTTGATTATCAATAAGTTTTTGTACGAAATTTACAATCTCAGTAATATTGTCAGTAGCTTTTGGCTCAATATCAGGACGTTTGATATTAAGAGCATCAAAGTCCTTGTGCATTTCAACAATGAATTGCTCTGCAAGATCATGTGCAGAAATACCGCGCTCATTAGCTCTTTTAATGATCTTATCGTCAATATCAGTAATATTGCGAACGTACTTAACCTCGTAACCAGCGTAACGTAAGTAACGTACGATTACGTCAAAGTTAACGAAAGTACGAGCATGACCGATGTGGCACAAATCATAAACTGTTACACCACAAACATACATTCCAATCTTGCCTGGGGTAATTGGTTTAAATTCTTGCTTGGTTCTAGTCAATGAGTTATAAATTTTTAGCATTTGTGTAGCGCCATAAGTAAATTACATATCCTATCTAGTGTACCAAATTGTAGAAAATCATTCATTTACTTTCTTAGTTTGAAACAAAATAGTGAGCTTAAAATTGCTAATATTCGCTCTTGTAAATACCATTATTTCTGATATTTAGGTACAATAAGAACTAGCTTAAACAAGCTTATATTAAATTTTTTAGAGAGACACTATGATCACATTAAAAACTACCCTAGGTGATATCGTAATTGAGCTTAATCACAAGAAAGCACCTATCACTGCAAAGAACTTTGAAGAATATGTAAAATCAGGTTTCTACAAGGGAACCATTTTTCACCGTGTAATCAAAGGTTTCATGATCCAAGGTGGTGGTTTAAATTCTCAATTAGAGCCAAAAGAAACTAATGCTCCAATTAAGAACGAAGCTGACAATGGTTTAAAGAACGACCGTGGCACTATTGCTATGGCTCGTACTAACGATCCTCACTCAGCAACAGCTCAATTCTTTATCAACACTGTAGACAACAGCTTCTTAAACTTCCGCTCAAAGGATTTATCAGGTTGGGGCTATTGCGTATTTGGTAAAGTTGTAGAAGGTATGGATGTAGTTGATAAGATTGAAAAAGCTAAAACTACTACTGTGTCTTACTACCAAGACGTTCCAGTTGAGACTATTGAGATCTTAGACGCAACTGTAGAAGACTAATTTTTAGGTTGCAAAAAGGACAAACATGGCCATTTATATCATCGCTGATCTTCATTTATCAGAGAATAATCCTATACTCTTAAATGCTTTTTCAAACTTTTATGAGAAGAATCTTTACTTAAATGATAGAGTGATTATCGCTGGCGACATGTTTGACCTTTTTGTAGGTATAGATAAGAACTCTACTTTCCACCAAAAAGTTCGCCAAATCATTTTAAATGCCAGAAACCGTGGTATTACAACTCTTTTCCAAAGGGGCAATCGCGATTTTTTAATGACAGCTAATATGGCTGAATTTTTTGGTATGAGACTTGTTGGCGATTTCTATTCTTTGCCAACCGTTAAAGGTCATGCACTGTTAATCCATGGTGATCAATTGTGCTTATCCGACCGTAAATACGATTCTTTTAAACGTTTTTCCTCAAATCCAATCATGCAATACCTATTTTTATCTCTACCATTTTCTTGGAGAAATAAAATTGGTAAAAACATCCGCGCTAAAAGCATAGCAAAAAATCATGCTACCACAAGTCGTGAATTACTAAATTCACCTATCGTAAAAGAAGTGGGTAAGAGATTTTTAGAATCAGCTAAATGCAACATCTTAATCCATGGACACTTCCACGTCTTTGGTGGTGAGGATAATGCCTTTGGTGAGAATACTTACAGACTTGGGCTTGGCGATTGGGGATCTCGTTATAGCTATATTAAAATAGACCATAACGAAATCAAATTAGTTCAAAGAGCCATGGAAAAGAACTTCTAGTGAGCATCACACCAGTTATCACTAACTCCAATTCCTACAGATAGTGGAATAGAGAGTGTTGCAGCCTGCTCCATCGCTTGTTCAATAAACTTTTTAGCTTCAGCTTCAAAGTCTTCCTTTACCTCAAAGAGCAATTCGTCGTGTACTTGCACCGTCATTTTGATAGTGTCTTTTGGTAAAGTATCAATCCATTGTTGAATAGTGATCATAGCTTTTTTAATGATATCAGCAGCACTTCCTTGCATTGGTGCGTTAATTGCTGCGCGCTCTGCTGCCTTTAATAACATAGTATTAGAACTGTTGATATTAGCAATAGTAATTTTTCTGCCATTAAAAGCTAAAACGTAGCCATGCTCATGCGCAAATTGCTTTGTTTGCTCCATGTAGTTTTTGATGGTTGGATATTTTAAGAAATATCTTTCGATATATACTTTAGCCTCTTTCATACTCATGTGAGTTTGCTTGGTTAAACCAAAGGCTCCCATTCCATACATCAAACCAAAGTTAGTAGCTTTAGCATGAGATCTTTCCTCGGCTGTTACCTCTTCAATAGGCTTACCTAAAACTTCAGCAGCTGTCGCTTTGTGTACATCATAGCCTTGTAAAAAGGCTTTGATTAAGTTCGGATCTTGGCTCATGTGAGCAATTAGTCTTAATTCAATCTGAGAATAATCCGCTGAAATTAGCTTATAACCACTTGGTGCTACAAAAGCCTTTCTTATCAATTTTCCTTCATAAGTTCTTGCTGGAATATTCTGTAAATTTGGCGAAGATGAGGACAATCTTCCGGTTACAGTTCCTGTTTGATTAAAGGAGGTGTAAATTCTATGTGTTGTAGGTGAAATTAGAGTTTGTAATTTCTCGGTATAAGTAGAAATTAACTTGGCTAATTCACGATATCTTAAAACTAAATTTGCAACATCATAGTTAGGTGCAATCTCTTCTAGGATTTCTTGAGAAGTTGAGTACTTACCAGTCTTAGTCTTTTTAGGATATGGTATTTTTAAATCTACAAATAAGACCTGAGCTAATTGCTTAGGAGATGCGATATTAAAGGTTTGACCGCAAGCAGTGTAGATTTGATCTCTTATTTCTACAAGCTCTTCTTTTAAGACTTGATCTTGTTTTTGTAGTTGAGTTTTGTCTACATACACGCCATTCAATTCCATCTTATATAAGACATCTAAAAATGGCATTTCAACCTTGTAGAATAACTCCTTTTCTACCTTTGACTGTTCAAGCTTTGAAGACAATTTATTAAATAATCTTAAAGTGATGTCAGCATCTTCACTAGCATAAATGCAAACTTGCTCAACTGATACTTCGCCAATAGAGAGTTTAGGGTTATGGTTAGTTACCTCTTCATAAGTAATGGTTTTATAGTTAAGCTCTAGTTTAGCTAAATCGTCCATATTTACAGGGACAGAAGAATCTAAAAGATGAGCTAAAACCATGGTATCAGCATACACCTTTGAAATCTCAATACCTTGGTAATGTAACACCTCAAGATCAAACTTAATATTATGACCTACAATCTTGATGTCAGAGGCATTTAAGACTGGCTCTAAATATTGCTTAATCTCAGCTACAGTCAATAGACTTGGTACTCCAAGATAAGAGTGATTTAGTGGAATGTAATAACCACTCTTCTCTTTAAAGGAAAGTGACATACCTACTATAGAGCAATCATTAGTTGTAAGGGAGGTGGTCTCTGTATCTAGGGCAACCGTCTTTGCATGGCTAATCTCTTGGCAAAGCGCTTGTAGTTTTTCAACAGTTGTAATTAGCTCATAGACACTACCATCTTTTTGGTAGTCACTAAGATCACTTTGCACTTCTTCATTTCGATATAAATGAGCTTCAATATTCTCTTGAAGAGCAGTGTTGTCACTAGAGCTTTGAGTATTAACAGGATCTTGATACTTATCAATTTCTTGTAATAACTTTTTAAACTCAAGCTCAGTAAAGATTTGGGTTAAGGCGACTTTATCCATACGAGGGAAATCTAATTCTTTTAAAGATAAAGGTAGTGCAACATCAGTTTTAATAGTTGCTAATTGATAGGACAATCTTATTAAATCAATAGAGTCTTCGTATTTAGAAGCTAAAGTCTTAGCACCACGAATTTGCAAGGTAGCAATTTCGTCTTTTCGCTTTAAGATATCCTCAATACCACCTAGAGCATTGATAAGACCTACTGCCGTTTTATCACCACAACCTGCCATACCTGGAATGTTGTCTGAGGAATCACCTTTTAAAGCTAAAAAATCAATAATGTATTCTGGTGCTACGCCAAACTTTTGAGCAACGCCTTCCTTATCAAGGAAAGTCTCTTTCATAGAGTCATATAAAATTACATTATCATCAACAAGCTGAGCTAAATCCTTATCACCAGTACAGATAATGGTCTTTAAATTGTCTGCACTTGCAAGTTTTGCGTAAGTGCCTAACACATCATCAGCTTCTACACCTTCTACTTGAACTAAAGGAAATCCTAAGGCTTTGACAATTTTATGTACATACTCTACCTGAACTTTTAAATCCTCAGGCATTGGAGGACGATTTGCTTTGTACTCTGAGTACATTTGAGCTCTAAAAGACTTACCCTTAGCATCAAAAACTACAATAAATTTAGATCCAGAAAACTTATTAAGCAGGCTTTGCATCATCTTAGTTATGATTAAAGACACGCCGGTAGGAATACCTTTTGAATTTGTAAAATTCTGACGTGAGACGTGATAGGCACGATATAAGAAAGAAGAGCCATCAACTAAGATTAAAGGATTATTTGTCATATACAACTCAAAACATAAAGATAAACTGTCTTCATTATATTAAATGCAGAAGATTTGTGCTTAGCAAAATTTAAAAGTTGTAAAAGCAAAACTAAGTTTTGAGAAATCACACATCTATAAATACTAAGTGCTAAAATACTCAAACTTTTGGCGTAAGACCACTTGGTTTTACATTTGTTTAACTAAATCCTGAAACGAAAATTATGAATTATTTTTCTTTCCCTTTAAAAAAGCTTTGGTTTGCACATACTTTCATTATTGTCCTTAGCAATTATGCGGTACAAATTCCGCTTACCATTGGCTTTATTGATACAAC
>JAEWPL010000258.1 GCA_023460615.1 Pseudomonadota bacterium
AGAACAGGATGCTTCTTACCCTCAACTCTTTTAGAGGTAACTCTAAAGAGCTGATAGCTATTCTTAACTAGTCTGACATCAAAGCCTTTAGTTTTAAAAGGCTTGGCAAAATCTGGTAATAATTCAATTTTCATAATGCATGTATTATAGTATAATATAATACATAAAGCAAGTAATTTTGAAGGATAAAAAGCACGAATAGATGGCTTTAGAATCAGTATTTGTGTGGGGGAAGGTAGATGATAATGTGAGGTAAATTCGCTGTATTATAGCTAGAGAGGTAAATACTATAATACGATCATGACTTTGGGATAGGAAAAGGGGCTAAAAGCCCTAAGTTTTCGTGCGTAACTACTAAAGCCACAAATGAACACTTTACAATAACAAATAAATATTATATATTACATTTAAATTTGATTACTTTAGATTAAAATATTAATATCTAAAATCAATTTTAATAATGTACAAACTAACATTTCTATACCAATAAATTGGAATAGGATAGTTTTAAAATTAAAGTAGCTAACAGCAATATTGGTTTCTAGCTACTAAAAGTACTAGGGGGACTGATTACGCCTCCTGAGAATTATCTCGAATTCAACCCGCGCCTTTAAACAGCGCAGATGTGGTCAGAAGACTGCACGGTTGTTAAGTTCTCTGCTCTGACAGAAAAACTGTAGTAGCCAAGTCTGAAAATGATGTAAGTCTACAGCAGAATGTCATCAGGTATGAACCTCCATGGCTTGCCATGGAGAGTAGTCAGTTGGATAGATTAGTTTAATGTAATTATCGATATTTTCTTCAAGTTCTTGGATTAACTGATAAACCTGAGCTTTATTGCATATCTTATCTTTAATAGTTTTGTATAGTTGATTTTTTCTGACAAAAGAATATTTGCTGTTCCAAAATGCTCTTAGGTAGGTTAATAAAGAGCAATTTCCAAGCTTACCAACAATTTTATTCCATCTTGTGTCTAATTCATTGATTTCGTATTTGTTAAAATCTTCTGCAAGAAAATTAAATATATAGTTTTTAACTAAATCAGTTTCACTAAGTTGCAATCCTCTGGCATTTAGAGTTTCAAAAACTTTAAATGCATTTAATTCATTATCTAGAGTAATAACGGTAAAAAAGAGTTTATTGCAAATTTCTTGGCATAGAGTGAATAAAGCTACGCCTTTGTCATTATTTTCTTTTTTTAGATACTCGGATATCTTTTCTGAAAAATAATTGAATGCTTCTCTTAGCAATAGTTCTGACGAGGAATAACCATTACGAGGTAGATTTCTTAAAGGAATAAGATACAAACTAAAATAAACATTGTTGTTTCTATTTAATATTAACTTTGCATCAGAATGTAAAGTTACAGGATCTAAATTGCCTATAAAAGTTTGTTGTAGAGTTTTAAATCTAAATAGATTATTTTCTTTATCAATATCAGCATCAATGAGTTTTTTTAGATTAGCCAATATTGCAAGAACAATGATCTCTATGGTGGTAATGCGTTGCTGACCATCTAAAATGGAAAATTCTGAGGTACTGTCTTTTTTTAGTACTAAATATCCCATGTAGTGGTTTGGATTGTCCTTAGCTTTTACATTTAAGGTATCAACTATGTCAAACCACAAATCGTCCCATTGAGTTAAAGTCCAACTGTAATCACGTTGGAAAACAGGTATCTTGTAAACAATGCCGTATCTATTTAGTAATTCATCAAAGGTTCTGTTTTCAGTTTTGAAGTTATCGATAGCCATATGATCTTCTTTATTAAGAAAGTTTGTTTAACTCTACAAGTAGATACTAGCTATATTTCTTGTATCTTACAATAGGATAAATCATAAATTCGCTAAATGCAGTGAAAACAAAATCGATGAAAGTAGCTAATTAAACTGCTTCAAAGCCTTTAGTTTACTTGCCTGTTGTGGGGTAAGCTCTAAGAGAGAATCTTGATATAAGCTATCGATTAGCTCAAGACAAGAGGAGGCAATTTCACGGTAAGCCTTTTCAAAATCTCTGGTGTACCAAGGATCTTCGATATCACCAGGCTCTTTTGTGAAATCTTTTAATAGGTAGACTTTTGATTTGTCGATTTTTGGAAAGAGTTGATACAAGTTATCAAGATTATATTGCTCCATAGCAATAATATAATCAAAGCTTTTGGTATCACCTAAATTGATTTGACGAGCTCTTTTTAAATGGCAATCTATGTTTAAAGAGGATAATAATTTCTTAACTGGAGGATAAACACTGTTGCCAATTTCTTCTTGGGAAGTAGCAGCTGAATCGATAATAAAGTTATCCTTAATTCCTAACTTATTAACATAGTCTCTAAGTACGTACTCGGCCATAGGTGATCTACAGATATTTCCATGACACACAAAAAGTACTTTAAACATTTTTTTATCCCAATTAAAAAATCTTTAAACAGGCTCATTATAAATGATTTGGACTATAGGTAGGATCTTTTAAAGAGTAAATTTTTTCTTAATTATCAGATAGTAAAAACAAGGAACCAAGTGTTTAATAAAATATTAAAATAATTTATATATAGTACTGTTAAAAATATTTTTAAATGGTATAATAAAGATGTGAAAATTAGAGAAAAGAGGTAAGAATATGATACCTAAAAGTATGTTAGTGAATATAGCTAGAGAAAACGGTTTGTATGTTGATGCTATAAAAAAATGCGATAATATCGCTGAGCTTGAATTATCTGAAGAACCATTAAAATTTCTCCCAAACTCAATCCTAGCTGTGGTTAGAAAATTTGCTGATGCCTATTGGTTCGGCTTTGAAAGTAAATCTTTATTTAACTTAATTTCTGCTAGTGAAATTCATTCCTTTGATGCTAATTTCAGTTTGCCTAAAAAAAGTAAATATAAGGTGGATGCTAAATCCCATGTCTTTATGGTGGATGACAACACTGTAGATC
>JAEWPL010000259.1 GCA_023460615.1 Pseudomonadota bacterium
AGATGTAATCGGTGATACTAAAGTAATGGGTAAAACCCAAGGGGCGGACATCAGTCTTGATAAGAGTACTTATCCTGCCTTAATGGGAATTGAAAAAGCACAACAATACGCAAAGGATTGTGCTAATCAAGCGATTGAAGTAGTATCTAAGTTAAATGCAGATACTAGCCTTTTAGAGCAATTTGCCTTATTTACTGTTACTAGAGATCATTAGGATTGTGAGTAAAGTTTTAACCCCATTATTAGATACTATTAAAAGCACAGACGATTTAAGGCATTTACCTGTAAGTGAGCTTGATGATCTGTGTGCTGAGATCCGCTCTTATCTTATTGATTCAGTAAGTAAAACTGCAGGTCACTTATCCTCAGGCTTAGCTGTAGTAGAGCTTACTACTGCATTGCACTATGTCTTTGATACTCCAAATGACAAAATTATTTGGGATGTAGGACATCAGTCTTATCCTCATAAGATTTTAACAGGTCATAAAGATGAGCTTAAAACCATTCGTCAAAAGGATGGTTTGCATGCTTTTATTTGGAGAAATGAAACTCCTTATGATCTCTTATCTACAGGTCATGCTTCAACCTCTATTGGTTCTGCTTTGGGCTTGGCTGTAGCTCAAAAACAGTTAGCTACCCATAACAAAGTGGTGGCTGTAATTGGTGATGGTGCTATGTCTGGTGGTTGCGCTTATGAAGGTATTAACTTAGCAGGTTCAACTAAAGATGTAGATTTAATCGTTATCTTAAATGATAACGAAATGAGTATTTCTAAAAATGTAGGCTCTTTATCTCAATATTTAGCTAGCATTATCACAAGTCCTTATTATGTAAAGTTTATTGAAGGTGGTAAAAAAGTTTTAGAGAACCTACCTTCCTTAAAACAATTAGCTGAAAAAGCTCAAGAGCACGTAAAAGGCATGATTATGCCTGGTACTTTCTTTGAGGAGTTAGGCTTTAATTACATTGGACCAATTGATGGTCACGATATTGGAAATTTAGTCTCTATCTTACAAAATGTTAAAAAGATAGGTGGCTTGCAATTAGTACATGTCGTAACTAAAAAGGGTAAAGGCTATAAACTAGCCGAGCTTGATCCTACTTTATATCATGGAGTTCCAACCTTTGATCCTCAGGTTGGTATTCAAGCTAAAGCTCCAAGTCAGAGTATTTCCTACTCAGACGGCTTTGGTAAATGGCTTTGCGCACAAGCACAGGCTGATAAGACACTTATTGGCATCACTCCTGCTATGACCACAGGCTCTGGTATGAGTGAGTTTGCTGATAAATTCAAAGACAGATTCTATGATGTTGGTATTGCTGAGCAAAACGCATTGGTGTTTGCTTCAGGCTTAGCCGCAGGTGGTATGCACCCTGTAGTATCTATCTATTCTACTTTCTTACAAAGAGCCTATGATGGTCTTATCCATGATATGGCTATTCAGAATTTGCCAATTGTAGTTTGTATTGATAGAGCTGGCATTGTAGGTCCTGATGGCCCAACCCATCAAGGTATCTTTGATATTGCTTTTACAAGATGTATTCCAAATCTAATCATCATGACTCCATCAGATTTAAAAGAGCAGTATTTAATGCTAAATACTGCATATAAATCTAATAAGCCTGCTCTAGTAAGATATGAGCGCGGTAGTGATGATACAGATATCAGTACTTTGACACTTGAGGATACAATTGAGATTGGTAAAGCTAAAGTTTTAAATGAAGGTTGTGATATCGCAATCTTAGCTTTTGGCTCTATTGCTAAAAAACTTCTTCAAACTTGTGTAAAGCAACAAGTAACCTTAGTGGATATGCGCTTTGTAAAACCTCTAGACAGAGAACTTATAAGAAAGGTTGCTAAAACTCATAAAGTTCTAATTACCGTCGAAGAAGGCGTAATTGAAGGTGGTATAGGTCAGGAAGTTTGTCTTGAGGCTATAGTACATAATCAAAATATTAAGACTAAGTGCTTAGGCATTAAAGATCAATTTATTATGGAAGGTACTCGAGAGCAATTGCTACAAGAGCAGGGCTTAGATGTTGAGAGTATTGAAAAGATTATTTTAGAGCATAAGGAATAAAAGATGCCATCATTTGATATTGTTTCAAAACTTAAAAAAGACGAAGTTCAAAATGCTGTGGATAATGCTAATCGTGAGTTACAAACTCGCTATGATTTCCGTGGTGTTGAAGCTTCTTATAGCTTTGATAAAACAAAGTGTGAGGTTAAGCTTGAAGCCTCTGAGGACTTCCAAATTCAACAGATGGATGACATCTTAAGACAAAAACTAATCAAGAGAAACATTGAAGCTACTAGTGCAAGCTTTGGTGAGACTACAAGATCTGGTAAGAAGTCTATTCAAACTGTTACCTTTAAAGATGGTATTGATAAAGATTTAGCTAAAAAGATCATTAAAATCATTAAAGATGCTAAGTTAAAAGTTGATGCAAAAATCAATGAAGACACTGTAAGAGTAACAGGTAAGAAAAAAGACGATTTACAAGCTACTATCGCTCTAGTGCGCTCAAGCAAGATTGAGCAACCACTTCAATACGAGAACTTTAGAGACTAGTATTAGTAAAAGTGGAAAATATTGAGCAAAGTAAGGTAAAAAAGACTAAAAACCTGTTACGGGAGGTTTTTAGTATCAAAATGGGTATTTGCCTTGTATTAGGTTTTGCCTCAGGCATGCCCTTATTTGTAATTCTAACTTTGCTTGGTGCTTTTTTAAGAGATCTTGGGGTTAATTTAAAAGAGATTGGTCTTTTCTCCTTGTGCATGTTTCCTTACACTTGGAAATTTGTCTGGGCTCCATTAGTTGATAGATATAATCTCTTTAAATTAGGCCGCAGAAGAAGCTGGCTTTTACTCTCACAACTGTTAGTTTTTTCATCAATCTTAATCTTAGGTGCTTTTAATCCATTAAAGTACCTTTATATCATTGCTATAGTCTGTTTGATCCTCTCCTTTGCCTCAGCCACTCAAGATATCGTAATCGATGCTTACAGACGTGAGATATTAGAGGACAATGAGCTAGGTCTTGGTAATTCTTTGTTTATCTCATCATATAGAGTTGCAGGTTTAGTTCCTGGTGGTATATCTTTAATCTTAGCTGATTTCATGGGATGGACAGAGGTATTTATTGTAACCTCAATCTTTATGCTCCCATGTTTGTTAGTTACCATCTTTTTAAAAGAGCCTAAAGTTTGTAATACTCCAAGAACTTTAAGAGCTGCTATAGCAGAGCCTTTTTTAGAATTCGTTCAAAGAAAAGGCTTAAAGCACTTATTGTTAATTGTAGCTTTTGTGTTTTTCTATAAACTAGGCGACTCGATGGCTACAGCCTTAGCTACCCCTTTTTATATTGATTTGGGCTATTCTTTAAAGACTATTGGCATTGTCGCTAAAAATGCTGGGCTTTGGTCGATGATCATAGGTGGTATTTTAGGTGGCATGATCATGCTAAAAACGGGCATAAATAAAGCCCTGTGGATCTTTGGTTTTGGTCAGCTTATCACCATCTTAGGTTTTGTACTTTTAGCTTATGTAAAAAATACTACAGGACAAACACCAAGCATTATTCTTTTTGTATTGGTGATTGTAGCGGAGTTTTTAGGCGCAGGCTTAGGTACAGCAGCCTTCGTATCATTTATTGCCTCAAATACTAATAAAGCCTACACTGCCACTCAATTTGCGCTTCTAACCTCCTTATCCGCTGTGCCAAGAACTTTTTGTAATGCAACTACAGGATTTATCGTAGAGTCATTAGGCTGGCAAAACTTTTTTGTGTTCTGCACTATCCTTGCTGTCCCAGGTATGTTACTTTTGCTAAAAGTTGCTCCATTTAGAGAAATCAAAGAAGCAAAGAACATATAAAATACATCTCAAATTAACAACTCTAAAAGAGCAGAGTAGTAGTCAACATCATCACCTTCACAAATCTACTTATCTTTAAGGTTAAATTTGGTGCGTTTTATAGTGACTTGCCTGCACCTTTTGTAAACGTTTTAAAAAATTCTGGTTAAAAACATCTCTTTTGTAAGACTAAACTCTAACATTTTAGATTTTTAGCTAAAAACTTTTTAACATCGTTAGAAAACTAAGTCTTTTAATGATAAAATTTAAGGTTGAACAAAACTTGCCATTAAGTTAATCGACTTTTGTGTCCTGATGCATAAAAGTTGATTGTCTTTTTAGTAAGTAAGGTATTGGAGATTTCTCCTTAAATTTAATTTATTGGAACCGTCTATGATTAACATCAAAAAAGGATTGGATCTGCCTATTGGCGGCAAGCCTGAACAGATGGTGAGTGATAGCCCTGCAATTAAGCATGTAGCTTTAATTAGCTCTGATTATGCAGGTCTTCGTCCATCAATGTCTGTTGAAGCTGGTCAAAAAGTCAAGAAAGGTCAGGTTCTCTTTGAAGATAAGAAAAATCCTGGATCACGTTACACCGCTCCTGCTGCAGGTACTGTAGTAGCAATTAACCGTGGTGAGAGACGTGCATTCCAGTCTTTGGTTATTGAAGTAGATCCTAACGGTGAAAGCGTTGAGTTTAAAAAGACTCCTGCTGATAAGTTGTTAGATCTTTCATCTAAAGAAGTAATTGATCAATTAGTAGAATCTGGTATGTGGACAGCTTTCCGTACTCGTCCATATGACAAAGTACCTGCTGTTGGCACATTACCTCATTCCATCTTTGTTACCGCAATCGATACAAATCCACTTGCTGCAGATCCAAAAGTAATCATTGATGCACAAGCTGAAGCTTTTGCAAATGGTCTTAAGGTGTTAAGCCGCATTGGCGATTTCAAAGTTTATGTATGTAAGGGCAACTATGAGTTACCAAAGGTAACAGCACCTAACGTACAAGAAGAAACCTTTACTGGTCACCACCCAGCAGGTCTTGCTGGTGTGCACATTCACGCTTTAGATCCAGTAGGTGAGAACAAGACTGTATGGCACATTGGCTATCAAGATGTTATCGCTTTAGGTCACCTATTTGTTGAAGGTGAGTTCTACAACAAGCGCGTAATTTCTCTTGCTGGCCCTATGGTTAAAAAGCCTCGTTTAATCGAGACTGTTCTAGGTGCATCTGTTGCTGAGATTGCACAAGGTCAAACTGAAAAGTCAGAAAATGGCGTACGTGTAATTTCTGGTACTGTACTATGGGGTAACACTGCAGTAGGTCCATTTGCTTACTTAGGTCGTTATCACTTAGGTGTTGCAGCCCTAGAAGAAGGAACTAAGAACGAATTCTTCTTAGTAAACTGGATGGGTTTAGGTACACACCGTCATTCAGCTACAAGAACTTGCCTAGCAAACTTCATTAAGCCTAAGACATACACCTTTAATACTGCATTAAATGGTGGTCCTCGTTCAATCATGCCAATTGGTTGTTACGATCAAGTTTTAGCTCCATATGATGTGGAAGGTACAATGCTAGTTCGTGCAATTGATATCAATGATACCGATCAAGCAAAACTACTTGGTATCTTAGAGTTGGCAGAAGAAGATTTAGCTTTAGCAACTTATGTATGCCCAGGCAAAAATGACTTCGGTCCTTTGATCCGCAGAAGCCTAACTAAGATCGAAGTGGAGGGTTAATAAGTGTTAGATTTTCTAAAGAAGTTCTCTCTACTATTTACAAAGGGTGGCCTATTGTCATGGTTCTATCCTTTATATGAGGGTACATTTACATTTTTATATAGCTCAGGCCGCGTAACTACCGGCAGAACTCATGTTCGTGATTTCTCTGATTTAAAGAGAATTATGATCATCGTTTGGGCAGCAGTATTTCCTGCAATGTTCTATGGTTGGTACAACATTGGACATCAAACCATTATGGCTATTGCTTCAATGCCAAATGCACAGGAAATTGCAGCTACTAGCTACAGCCTACTAAGTGGTGATTGGCACTATGCTTTAGCACAGCTTTTAGGCGCAAGCTTAGGTTCTGATGCTGGCATTTACTCCATGATGGTAATTGGTGCAGTTTATTTCTTACCAATTTACGCTGTAGTATTTGCAGTAGGTGGTTTCTGGGAAGTTCTATTCTGTATCGTTCACCACAAAGAAATCAACGAAGGTTTCTTTGTTACTTCTATCGTATTTGCACTAGTAGTACCTGCAACTATGCCACTATGGCAAGCTGCTTTAGGTATTTCCTTTGGTGTAGTAATCGGTAAGGAAGTATTCGGTGGTACTGGTAGAAACTTTGTAAACCCTGCATTGTGCGGTCGTGCATTCCTATTCTTTGCATACCCAGCTTCAATCTCTGGTACTAATTGTTGGGTTCCAGTAGATGGTTTCTCAGGTGCAACTCCACTTGCTCAATGGGCAGAAGGTGGTTTATCAGCACTTAAAGATACTGCTGGCAATACTATCAATTGGATGGATGCATTTATGGGTAACATCCCAGGATCAATTGGTGAAGGTTCAACCCTAATGATCCTAGTTGGTGCTCTAATTATCCTAGCAACTGGCGTAGCTTCACTACGTATTATGGTTGGTATCTTAATTGGTGCTTTCCTAACTGCAACCTTATTTAACTACATTGGCTCTGAGACTAATAACATGTTCTCAATGCCATTTGAGTGGCACGCTGTATTAGGTGGTTTTGCTTTTGGTGCTGTATTTATGGCAACCGATCCTGTATCAAGTTCATTTACTTCAAAAGGCAAGTGGGCATTTGGTATCTTAATCGGTGTAATGGTAATTCTAATCCGTACCGTAAACCCAGCTTACCCAGAAGGTATGATGCTTGCAATTCTATTTGCTAACTGCTTTGCACCATTATTCGATTACCTAGCAACCAAGCGTAATATTAAGAGGAGACTAGCCCGTGTCCAAGCTTAATAAAGACTCCGTATTAGGTACCTTTGTTATTATTGTTACCTTCTGCTTAGTTTGCTCTGTATTAGTATCATCAGCTGTAGTAGCACTTGATCCTTTCAAGACTGCTGCTGTTGCTAATGATCGTCAGGTAAACATTCTTAAAGTATCAGGCTTTGAAGTAGAAGATTCAGTAGCAAAGACATTCGCAAAGCACATTGAAGCTCACCTAATTGAGGTGGACACCGGTGCTTTAGCTGATGACGTTGTAAGCCAAGATCAAATCGAAGGTTACAACTTTGCATCTTTAGCTAAGAAACCACAATCATCTGTAAAGATTGCTAAAGACAAGGATGTTGCAGGTATCTTAACTCACTCAAAGTACATGCCTATCTACTTTGCAAAAGATGACAATGGTCAAGTTACTCGTGTAATCCTACCTTTCTATGGTCAAGCTCTATGGTCAACAGTGTATGGCTATGTAGCAATTTCACCTGCTGATGCTAACACCATTTTAGGTGTTACCTTCTACTCACACGGTGAGACCCCAGGTTTAGGTGGTGAGATTGACAATCCACGTTGGCAAGCTCTATGGGTTAACAAGAAGTTAACTGATGAGTCTGGTGCTTATAAGTTCCAGATCACCAAGAATGCAGCAGATCAGAACTTTGATATCGATGCATTATCAGGTGCAACTCTAACTTCTAATGGCGTAAACAACACTGCAGCTTACTGGCTAGGTGATGCTTACAAGCCTTTCTTAGAAAAGCTAAAAAATGGAGAGATCACTAAATGAGTAAAGGTCCTAGCTTAAAGGAAACTTTCCTAACACCAATCATTGCAAATAACCCTGTAATGATTCAGGTATTAGGTATTTGTTCTTCCTTAGCTGTTACCTCCAGCATGAAGACTGCATTCGTTATGGGTCTATCAGTTACCGCAGTATGTGCAATTGCAAACTTAGTAATTTCAATTGTACGTAACTATATCCCTAACTCTGTACGTATTATTGCTCAGATGACAGTTATTGCATCATTGGTAATTCTAGTTGATCAGATCTTAAAGGCTTTTGCTTACGATCTATCAAAGCAATTATCAGTGTATGTTGGTTTGATTATTACTAACTGTATTGTTATGGGTAGAACTGAAGGCTTTGCACTTAAGTCAAAACCACTACCATCTTTATTAGACGGTTTAGGCAACGGCTTAGGTTACATGCTAGTTCTATGCGTTGTAGCTACTATCCGTGAAGTATTCGGCTCTGGTACCTGGTTTGGCATGACTGTATTACAGTCTGTAAACAATGGCGGTTGGTATGTTCCATGTGGTTTACTTGTAATGCCACCATGTGCATTCTTCTTAGTAGGTCTTTTAATTTGGGTGGTTAAAACCTTCCGTAAAGATTTACAAGAGCCACTTGAGTATGATACCCATAGGGAGGATTACTAATAATGTTAGAGCATTATATTTCTCTCTTCATTAAGAGTGTCTTTGTTGAGAACATGGCTTTAGCCTTCTTCTTAGGTATGTGTACCTTCTTAGCTGTGTCTAAGAAAGTATCAACCTCAGCAGGTTTAGGTGCAGCCGTTATCATGGTTCAGTTACTTGCAGTTCCTGTAAATAACTTAATCAATACTTATATTTTAAAACCTGATGCATTAGTAACTGGCTTAGACTTATCATTCCTAAGCTTCATTACTTATATCGGTGTTATCGCAGCTTTAGTGCAAATTCTAGAAATCTTCCTAGACAAGTACGTACCATCCTTGTATGCAGCACTAGGTATTTTCTTACCATTGATCACTGTAAACTGCGTTATCTTCGCAGGTGTATCCTTCATGGTTCAACGTGAGTACAACTTCGCTGAATCTGTTGTATATGCATTAGGCTCTGGTTCATCATGGGCTTTAGCTATCATTGTTCTTGCAGCTATTAACGAGAAGTTAAAGTATGCAAGTGCACCAGCAGGCCTTCGTGGTTTACCTTTAACCTTTATCACAGCAGGCTTGATGGCAATTGCTTTCATGTCCTTCTCTGGTATTCAGTTATAAGGGGGATACATGTTTACTATTGTATCTGGTGTGATTATGTTCGTTGCTATCGTAGTTATCTTGGTAGCATTGATCTTAGTTGCTAGAAAGTTCTTAGTACAATCTGGCGACATTACTATGGGCGTTAATGGCGATCCTAAGCTTGCTATGAAGTGTCCTGCTGGTGGTAAGTTATTAAATAACTTATCAGAAAAGGGTATCTTCGTATCATCAGCTTGCGGTGGTCGTGGTGCTTGCGGTCAATGTAAAGTTAAGGTAACCAAAGGTGGCGGTAACGTATTACCTATTGAGTACTCACACTTTAGCAAAAAAGAGATTAAAGAAGGCTGGCGTCTTGCTTGTCAGGTAACTGTTAAGAACGATTGCGAAATCGAATTACCTGCCTCAGTATTTGGCGTTAAGAAGTGGGAATGTGAGGTTATTTCTAACCACAACGTTGCTACCTTCATTAAAGAGTTAAGACTACGTATTCCTGAGGGTGAGGAAGTTCCATTCCGCGCTGGTGGTTACATCCAGATTGAAGCTCCTGCTCATACTGTTAAGTATTCAGACTTTGACATTGAGCCTCAATACATTGGCGCTTTCAAGCACTTTGGTTTTGATAAGCTAGTATCAAAGGTAGATACTCCAACCATCAGAGCTTACTCTATGGCTAACTACCCAGGTGAGAAAGGTCTTATCATGTTGAACGTACGTATTGCTACACCTCCATTTAGCAATCCATCAGCTCCTCCAGGAATCATGTCTTCCTACATTTGGAGCTTAAAGCCTGGTGATAAGGTAACTATTTCAGGCCCATTCGGTGAGTTCTTTGCTCGCGATACCGACAATGAAATGGTATTCATCGGTGGTGGTGCTGGTATGGCTCCTATGCGTTCACATATCTTTGATCAGCTAAAGAGATTAAATTCAAAGCGTAAGATTTCTTTCTGGTACGGTGCACGTTCCTTAAACGAAGTTTTCTATGCTGATGAGTTCGATCAATTAGCTAAAGAGCATCCAAACTTCACATGGCACTTAGCATTATCTGATCCTCAACCTGAAGATCATTGGACTGGTTTAACAGGCTTTATTGCTAACGTTCTATACGAGCAGTACTTACGTGATCACAAGAATCCTGAAGACGTTGAGTACTACATGTGTGGTCCTCCAATGATGTCTAAGTCAGCAGTTGATATGTTACATTCACTAGGTGTTGAAGACGAGAACATCTTATTCGATAACTTTGGTGGTTAGTAACTAACAATCAATGAGAAAAGGGGAGCAATTGCTCCCCTTTTTGCGTATTAGGTTACAGAAAAGAAACTTTTGCAAGGAAAGAAGTTAAATCTTTGATATGATTAGAATAATTTTGGTTTAGAGAAAACAATGGAGCTTAAAATGTTAAAAAATATACCTAGTCCTTTTGATACTTTAGAAGAACTCTTTAATAAAAATTGCGTGTTTGTAGATAAGACTCAGTACATTGAACAATATGAAAAAGCAAATAAATCTATAACTACTTTTACAAGACCTCGAGGCTTTGGTAAATCAATATTTTTACAATGCTTGTATTACTATTATGATATAGCGTTAAAAGAGAAGATGGATAAAATCCTCTTCAACACTTATATCTATAATCATCCAACATCTTATAAGTCTAAATATGCTGTCATAAAATTTGATTTTTCAATAATTGATACTAAAAGCTCTGCAGGCTCAATAAAGATTGACTTTAGGCTTTGTGCTATCAAGGGCATAAGTGATTTCTATAAAAGATACCCAGATATCATCCCACAAGAACTTAAAGACCTTGCTAAAGCAACAGAAACTACATTTGATGATGTTATTGAAACTTACTACTTTAATGATGACAAGTTTAAGCAAACAGCAGAAATTCTTGAGGAGTTTTTAGTATCTTTAAAAGAGCAAAAAATTCCATACAACATAATGGTTCTTATAAATGAGAACGACAATTTTACTAATGGAGTACTTGAGCAAGATAAGGGCTTTTTATACGGTGTAGTAAATCCAAGTAAAGAGATCTTTAGCTTTTACAAAACACTATTAAGCTATCACCATGAAGGTGTTATTAAAAAGATCTTTTCAGTAAGTACTTTTAAAAGCATACTCAATGTAGATACCAAAGACACTGATTTAGTTTTAAATGAGGCTGCAGGCTTTACTAAAGATGAAGTTTTACAAGTAATCAAAGAAACAGTTGAACCTACACTATGTAAGTCATCAATAGATGAACTACTAGACATTATCATCTCTCGTTTTGAAGGTTACAGCTTTTCAAATAACGCAAATCAAAAAGTAATTAAACCTAGTAGTGTCTTTAAGTTTTTACAAGATTTAGAAGATAACTTTGGTAATGATCCTGATTATGCTCAGAGTGTAAGTCGCGATTATGGAAATCATATTTTATACACCTGCCTAAAACTAATGCCAAAGGAAGTAAGTGAAAAATTAGTTGATACCATCATAAAGAAAAATCCATTGTATTTAGAAGACAGCGTAGCTATAGGTAAAGGTGGACCTTCAACACAATTAAGTTATGATGAAGGTGTAGCACTGCTTTATTATCTTGGTTTTCTTACGGTTATGCCTCATGCTGAGGTTAAACACTCATTTGGAGAGGTTAATCCTAAGAATACCTATCTTAAGTTT
>JAEWPL010000260.1 GCA_023460615.1 Pseudomonadota bacterium
CCTTAATTACTAGCACCATAGTAGCTCGTTCTCAACCTTTGACTAATGTAGCTGTAAGCTCTACGGACAATCTTGATGTCAATGCTTTGCACGAGGTGATTACACCTTTTTTAGGTAAAGAGATTGATGTGCCTTTATTACAAGATTTGTTAAATGAGATCTCATACTTTTACCAAAACCAAGGCTATTTAGCAGCTCAAGCTTTCTTTCCTGAGCAGGAAAGTACTGACGGTCAATTAAAAGTGATTGTAAGTGCAGCTAATCTTGGGGAAGTACATATCAATAATCAATCTAAAACCGATGATGGAGTTATGTACACTCTTTTAGATGGAGTATTAAAAGAGCAGGGTAGAGTGATTGATACAAATGAGCTTAATGTTAACTTACTTAAGGCACGTGATCTTAATGTGTTTGACATTAGTGGTCATTTTGAGCAGGTAGGTGCAGATGAAATTGATCTTACCTTAGATATCAACGACAAAACTCCTTATGCCTACGATGTGTTTTATGACAACTACGGTACAAAAGGATCAGGCCAGCATCGTTTTGTAGGTGTTTTTAATGCCATCAATCTATTGTCTTTTGCAGATAAAACCGCTTGCTATGCTTCAACTACTAATGAAGGTCAAAACAATATCGGTGTAGATTTTAATTTACCTGTAAATACTAATCTTGATGTAGTTGGTGCAAGTATTGCTTATGGTGATTACGATTTAGCAGATGAATATGAAGATCTTGATGCTAATGGCAAGCTCTTTGAATTTAATGCTTATTACCTAAGCCCTGTGTTTTACGATCTTAACCATAGCCTAAAGCTTGGTGTAAGACCTTACTTTAAGTATATGCAGGACAATATCGATGCCTTTGATATTAAGATGAAAAGAAAAAGTTATGGTCTTGCAACCACTGTGCATCATGGCTATAACACAGAAACAGTAAGCATGAAATCGTCATTTACAGCTAATGCAGGTGTATTTACCTCAGATGATGAGTACATGCTTTATGACAACGAGAAATACTTCTTCTTACGCTTAGACAATCAGTTTATTTATCGTCTAAATGACGATTTTAGCCTCATCAATCAATTACAGGTTCAGTTTACAAACAATAGTCTAGATCCTTCAGACAAATTTGTCTTTGGTGGTGCTTATGCGGTTAAAGCCTATCAAAGCAATCTTGCATCTTCTGATTTAGGTATCTTCGACGACTTAAAACTTTTAATGCGCGTCAACACTTATAGCAACGTTTACACCAATTTTATGCAAGCTCATGGCAAGAATATTGATTCAAAAGCAGAATCTGTCTACGGAGTAGGTTTAGGTGGTAGCGCAACCTTCGGTGGTTTCTACTTAGATTGCTCTGTAAATGCAGCAATTGGCAAAAATAAGGAATTTGCTGAAGACGATGCTAAGTTCTTAATTAAGTTCGGTTACAGCAATATCTAATTAAAACTATAAACAAGGTATATGAAAGTTATGACAATTAAAATATTTACAGCAGTGGCTATAGCAATTTTTGGAACAGGTTGTGCTCTTGCAAGTAATGTGCTACCAACAGGTGGCCAAGTATTACATGGTGGTGCTCAAATCTTTGAGAGTAATAATAATTCCATGTATATCTCCTCTAATACTGATAAAAATGTGATTAGTTGGGAAACCTTTAACGTGGGTAAAAACTCAAGTGTGACCTTTGATAACAAAGCTTATCTAAATTTAGTGAGAGGCTCAAAAGCATCTGTAATTGAAGGCTCTATCTATACTAATACTGGTGGTAGATTTTATCTTGTAAATCCTAATGGTATTACGCTTGCTAATAATGCTTCTATTATTGCTGATAAAGTAGTGCTCTCCACCTCAAAAATCACCCCTGATAGGGTAAATGACTTTTTAGCAACTGGAGATTTAAAAGTTGCTAAAAAAGGTATGGGTAAAATTAAGCTCTTAGGCAGTATTAGTACTAAAAATCTCATGGTAGATGGCTCTCAAGTTATCATTAAAGATATTGCTAATATTAAAAATGCTTATACATCAACAGGAGGATCTCCTTTAATTAACACTGATACCTCCAGTATTGAAATTGCAAGCTCCACTAAGCGCATTGATATCGGTGGTAACAAAGGTGTGGACTTTAAAAAGGACTATAACTTAACTGTAGAAGACGGTTTGGTTGATCAAACTGGAAAAATTGCTATCACGTCAAAAGATGAATTTTTAGCTATCAAAAACAATATGGCAGGGGATTATTTTATCTGTGACGATATCAAACTTGATACTATAACTGAGAGCATTGGTGGTCAAAATGCCTTTACAGGAAGTATTGATGGTGCCTTTAATCAACTTTCTTTTAATTTAGATACCTCAGCATCAAATGGCTTTAACTTAGGATTATTCTCTAAACTTGATAAAGCATCTATTGAGAATTTAAAAATCACGGATGCAAAAGTTTCTGTAAAAGATCCTACTGACAGAAGTAATGTGGGCGTGCTTGCAGGTAGCATTAAAGATAGCGTACTTTCAAATGTACAGGTTGATAATGCAACTATTCGTTTTGATAAGCTTAATAATAAGCTTATCAATGTAGGTGCAATCTCAGGTTTAGTTGAAGGCAATCAAACTACCCTTTTTAATGTAACCTCAGGGGTAAGCTCAAATACCGCACAGGAATTTTTTACTAATAAAGCAAACTTAAATTACGGTGCGATGTTTGGTGAGGTAACTGCTGCCTTACAACAAAAGGGGCTGGTGGCAGTTAATATTGCAAAAGATGCAACTTATGATGTAAGTCATTTAAAAGCAATTGGAAAAAATCCTTTAAAGCAAGAGATAGCAGATGCAAAAGATTTTAAAGGCAATTTAGACTACTTTGAAATCAACAATCGCACAGAGCATAAAGGCTTTTATTGCCCATTCTTTGTCGATAGTGATAAGACTTTCATATATGATAAAGATGTAAGCTATAACTACAATGAATTTATCAATAACGAGTACTTTAAGGCTCAAGATTATGTAGACATTGCTTTTGATTATTCTGGCAATATGTCTGAGATTAACGATTATCATCACCACTATGAGAACAAGACTTTAGGTCAGCAATTCTACTTTGTGCAAGGTGACAAAATAGCCTCAGATCTTGTGCACACTATAAAAATTGAGGCTGAAAAACAAGAGTTACCTCCTGTAGTGATTACAGATACCCCAAAAGCTTTAGAGCAAAAAATTAGTATCAATGATACTGAAGCTATGTTTGCCTTCGATCAAAAACGAGTGAACACCATTCTGTCCTTTACTAATGTACAAGTAGAGGAGAGTGATTTAATGCCACCTAAGTTGTTAGCTTCCTTATCTTTAGAAGATAGTGATGAAAACAGCTTGGTTGCTCAAAACCAAGATCAAGACACTAAAAGTGAAACTCAATTCTCATAATTAAAATAATCTCCATTACTTTGATACAACTACATAAGGAGAAAGGGGGAGCATATGCTCCCCCTACTCGATTAAATTATGAAGTGGTTAACGTAAATACGCATTTTTACCTTATTTTGAGAACAAAATTGCATATGCTTAGTGCACGATTTTGATTTTTTAGTGATCTAGCTTAAAATTGCCGCTTTGAAAAAACACTAGGGGGACTGATTACGCCTCCTGAGAATTATCTCGAATACAACCCGCGCCTTAAAACAGCGCAGATGTGGTCAGAAGACTGCACGGTTGTTAAGTTCTCTGCTCTGAC
>JAEWPL010000261.1 GCA_023460615.1 Pseudomonadota bacterium
GCATAGACATAGGTAGAGCCAATAATAATTGCTAAGATGCAATTTAAAAAGAAAAAGTGGTGCCCCCAAGTGTTAGATCTTAATACTTGCTCTTTGAGCAATACATTGTTGGTAAATTTAAGCATAATCTGTCTTACAAAATTAAATTATTCTTTTTAAAGTTTATCTAAACGTTTTTTTGCAACTAGTTATTTTTGTTGCTTGTTAAAACGGGTGATCATTTCTACCACGTCATTAGTTTCATCCTTTAACTTAAGCATATCGTCATGAGTTTTGCTAGTAATATCTACGCTTTCATCAGATAAACTTAGTAACTGTGAAACTTGACCTGCAACTTCTTTTGCAGTTTGATTTTGAGATTCGATAGCAGCAAGCATTGAATCAGCAGTTTGTTTTATTACATCAATAGCTTGTAACACGTTTTGCATGTTGTCGTTATTTTTACCCACTTCCTCAACACCGCTTTTAGCAGCTTCTAAGCCAAGTTGAGCCATGTCACTAGCATCTTTTGCCTTTTCGATGAATTCTTGAATTAGGTTGTGAATGTTATCGGTAGATTTATGAGTATTTAAGGATAGAGCGCGAACCTCATCTGCAACCACAGCAAAGCCTTTACCGGCTTCACCAGCACGAGCAGCTTCAATAGAAGCGTTTAAGGCTAGTAAATTAGTTTGCTCAGCTACCTGACTAATTAAATCTGAAGCTTGTGAGATATCACCAACCTTTGAGGATAGATTCTCAATAGAGGTAGCAATATTTTTAACTTTATCATCTAAAACGCTAATAGACTCTAAAGTATTTTCAGAAATTACTTTACCTTCCTGCATTAACTGTACAGTTTGGTCTGTATTCTCAGTAGTTTTTGAAACGCTATTAGTAAGCTCTTCCATCATAGCAATCATAGTATCGGTTACATGTTGCATGTTACGTACTACGTTCTTAGTTTGATTAGACTTATCAATCATATCTTGATTGCTACCTTCAGCATTCTCAAGATTGTAGTTTGCGATATCCTCAAGTCTTAAGGAAGCTTCTTTTACACGAGTAAGAATAGTGTCGACATATTTGTCTTGTAATTTTCTTGCAAATTGAGCTTGTTTAATTAAACCTTTACCACCTGCGTAAACAGCTAAGGATACAGGATCTAATTGTGGATTTAACTCTGTAATTAAGCCTTGAATATATTGTTTTGGTTTTTGAACCATCACAAAGCTACTAAAAGCCATAACGAGGGCAAAAATAAGTACAGTTAGAATAGATGGTAGATAAAGGGTTAAGGCAAATAAAGCAGTACAAATAGTACCTAATAGATAATTTAATTTATTGTCAGAGGAGAGTTTAATTGCTTTTTGTTGCTTTATCTTACGGTAGACATTAGTGGCGTTTTCAATTTCTTCTTTGGTAGCTCTAGTTCTTACAGATTCATAACCTATGATCTTGCCGTATTTATAAATTGGAATGATAAAAGCGTTAACCCAGTAAAAAGAGCCATCTTTACAGCGGTTTTTGATAATACCCATAAATGGTTTACCCGCTTTTAGGGTATCCCACATGAGTTTGAAAACCTCTGAAGGCATATCAGGGTGGCGAATAATATTGTGGGGCTGTCCAATTAACTCTTCACGAGTAAAACCACACATGTCAATAAAGGTTTGATTAATGTCTGTAATAATACCGTGAGTGTCAGTTACTGAGATAATCTTTGCATCAGGATCTTGCGGAAATAAAATTTCATGATCTATTACAGGTTGATTGTTACGCATATTAAGCCCACACCTTATTTTTGTTAAACCACTCTTATTTTATGCTTAATTGTTAAAAATCTTAAGACTACTTAAGCACAACGTGACATATATCAAGCTATCAAGTAGCTTTTTACTAGAGATCTTTTATCAAAAAAAATAACTTAATTTTGCAAAATTAAAAAAAAGTTAGTTAAGTAGCATTTTATGCTACTTAACTTTTAAGTGTAAGCCTAATTTTACTTGATAATAGGCAAAATTTTTTTTGAGGTTTGCCTATGAATGATTTTTCTCAAGCTTTACCTATCATGGTAAATAATTATTCAAAGTTATTTGGAATTATTGTAAAGATGCAAGGCTCTGTAGCCTACACTAATGGAAAAGAAATTACGATTCCAAGACTAGATATTAACGATCCTGTTAAATCAAGACTTGCCTATGGCTATTTAGCCCATGAAGCAGCTCATATTCGCTATACCAATTTTAAGCTTTTAAATGAGGATGATCTTGCTAATGATTATTTAGCTTTTACCTTATTTAACATTCTTGAGGATTCAAGAATTGAAGCTTTAATTGCAAAAGAATACATCGGTGTATATGAGAATTTGTATTTACTTAATAACTATTATCAAAAAGAGTGGGATAAGTTTTGTAACATCTTAGATACGCAACAGATCTTCACCATATTAAGTTCTTTTATACAAGCTTATAGCCAAGTGTATTGTCAAAAGTTTGCAAGCTCAAGAAAAAGAGCTGCTGTGCTATTGTGGCATTTAAGACATAGAATTGAAAAACCAATTTTAAGCAGTATCTCAAAAGTAGTAAGACAGTGTGCTAAAGCTCAAGACAGCGAGGAAATTTTAGACAGAGTAAAAGAAATTATTGAGCTAATCAAACAGTTAGATTTTTTAAAAGAGCTTAGTAACAAGAAGATTAAGCCACTGCCAAAGCCACAAAGAATAGAGGATGAGTTTAGTTGCTTTGATTCAGATCCTAATGTTTTAGCTGATACCATTTTAGATAGAGAAGATCCGCAAAAATTTAGAGATAAAAAAGATAAAGATTTAGGTAGCAAAGACTACATTAGCATTTTAAGTCAGTTTAGGGAGTTTAGTGAGCAAGATCCTAGTAACGCTACCCCTTCAAGAAGCATTAAGTCTATTGTGGAGGAAAACTCAAATTCACAAAACTCTACTACGAGGGAAGACTTTGGTGCTTTTAAAGAAAATATCTGTGAAGCAGGTCGTAGCAATTTTTTAGATACTATTGCTGATACGTATGCCTTGCGCAATATGCTACAGCAAAGGGTTAGAGCCTATGTTGAAGCTTATGGATCGTCTACAATTCATGGCAGCAAAATTGATCCACTAAAAGCTCAAAAAGTTGCGATGGGACAAATGGATATTTTTAAAGACAAGATCTTGCAAACAGGTTTTTCAACCTCAGTGCATATTTTAGTGGATGTCTCCTCCTCCATGTTATCTTCAGATGGCAACACTCACACTCGTGCTGAGGAAGCTTGTAAGGTTGCTTTGATGTTGTGTACAGCCCTTGAGGGAATTGATGGCATTAAAGTGCTTGCAACCTTCTTTCCTGGTATTACCACAGAATTTGAGATTGCTTTATCGGAAAAAGAAAAGGCCTCTCGTGTGGCCCCCCGTTTTGATCAAAGACCACGAGGCTCAACTCCACTAGCTCAAGCTTTGTGGTATGCCTTTGATAAAGTTAAGACTCTTGAATGTAACCGCAACATCGTTTTAGTAATCACCGATGGCATGCCTGATTCTGTAAGCAATGCTCAAAACTGTTTTAGTTATGCTAAAGAGAATCACATTGATATTTACGGTATTTCTATTCGCTCTGAGATTATTTTAAAGCTCTTTGAAAAAGCACAGGTTATTGAAGGTGCTAATGAACTTAAAGAAAAAGCTTTTTCTTTAGTCAATTCCTTATTTAAAGTGAAGACAAATTTTGCCTATGATTAAGTTACAAAAGCTCAAAAACGCCTAAATAATGCTAAAATACGCTAACTTTTTTTGATTGATTTATTTTAGAAAAGATCCTTGAGGCTTTTTAGTGTTACGTAGTGATTTTAATTTTGATTTGCCACTTGAGCTGATTGCTAATTATCCAAGTAAAGATAGAACTGCTTGTAGAATGCTAGCTTTAGATGGTAATACAGGTGCTTTGTCTGATAAGCATTTTTATGATTTAAAAAATTTTTTAAAGCCAGGTGATCTTTTAGTTTTCAATGATACTAAGGTAATTCCTGCAAGATTGTACGGTAAAAAAGATACCGGTGGTGCTTGTGAGTTTTTAATTGAAAGACTTTTATCAGAAAACAGTGCCTTAAGTCATATTAAAGCAAGTAAAGCTCCAAAGGCTGGTCAAATCCTACATGTGGATGGTGGTTACGACTTAGAAGTTAAAGGTCGTGAGGGTGACTTATTTATTATTGAGACTAAGGATCAAACTTCTTTATTAGATATTCTCTATAAAGTAGGTCATATTCCACTACCACCTTATATTGAAAGAGCTGATGAGGACTTAGATAAAGAGCGTTATCAAACAGTTTACTCAAAAGTTCCTGGTGCGGTAGCTGCACCAACTGCTGGTTTACACTTTGATAAGGAGCAGTTAGAGGATTTAAAAGCTTATGGTGTAAACCAAGCTTTTGTAACTTTACATGTAGGTGCTGGAACCTTCCAGCCTGTAAGAGAAGATGATATTTTAAAACACCACATGCACAAAGAATTTGTGCACTTGTCAAAAGAAGTGGCTGACTTGGTGATTAAAACTCATCAACAAGGTCACAGAGTAATTGCTGTAGGAACTACTGCTGTGCGTTCTTTAGAAAGTGCAGCAAGCTATGCAAAGGAAATTGGAAGCAAAGATGAGATTGTACCTTTTTCAAAAGATACTTCTATCTTTATTTATCCTGGCTACAAATATCAAGTTATTGATGGCTTGATAACTAATTTCCATTTACCTGAATCTACTTTAATTATGCTAGTAAGTGCCTTTGCAGGCTACAAGCATACTATGGATGCTTACAAGCATGCTGTAGCTTTACAATATAAATTCTTCAGCTACGGCGATTGCATGTTCATTACTAAAAATGATGAGGCAAATAAAGATCTCCCACCTTCTGCTAAATAGGTTGATTCATGAAATTTGAGATTAAAAAACGTTGTAATAAAGCCCGCTTAGGTCAAATGATCTTTGACAGAGGTATCGTTAGAACCCCAGCTTTCATGCCAGTAGGTACTTTAGGTACTGTAAAAGGTTTAAGACCTGAGCATGTAGAAGAGTTAGGGGCAGATATTCTTTTAGGTAATACCTTCCACTTGTGGTTAAGACCTGGCACTGAGGTGATTAAAGCTCACGGTGATTTGCATGATTTTATGAATTGGCACAAGCCAATTCTTACAGATTCTGGCGGTTTCCAAGTGTTCTCCTTATCTGATATTAGAAAGGTAAAGGAGGAAGGTGTCCATTTTAGAAATCCTATAAATGGCTCTAAGTTATTCTTATCCCCTGAAATCTCCATGCAAATTCAATACGATTTAGGCTCTGATATCGTCATGCAATTTGATGAGTGTATAGGTCTTCCTGCTACTACAGAGGAGATGGCAAGAGCTATGAGATTGTCTTTACGTTGGGCACAACGCTCTAAAGATGAATTTCAAAGACTTGGGAATAAAAACTCTTTATTTGGCATTATCCAAGGTGGCTCTGATGAGAAACTACGTGAGGAGTCTTTAGAAGGTTTAACTAAGATTGGTTTTGATGGCTATGCCATAGGTGGTTTAGCTGTAGGTGAGCCAAAGCCTGTAATGTACAAAGCTTTGGGCCATATTGCACCTTTAATGCCAGAGGATAAACCAAGATATTTAATGGGTGTAGGTACCCCTGCAGATATCTTACAAGGTGTGCTAAATGGTGTGGATATGTTTGACTGCGTAATGCCATCAAGAAACGCTAGAAACGCTCACTTATTTACCTCAAAAGGCGTAGTTAGAATTAGAAATAGTAAATATGCTAAGGATACAAGTCCACTTGATGAGAATTGCAATTGTTACACTTGCAGAAATTACTCAAAGGCCTATTTACATCACCTAGATAAATGTCATGAATTATTAGGTGCACATTTGAATACCATTCATAATCTACATTTCTATGAGAACTTTATGAATGATATTAGAAATGCTATCGCAGAAGATAGATTAGAGGAATTTGCACAAAAGTTTTATGAAGTGTATGGCTACCCAGAGCAAGTCTAAGTGACTATTATTTGCAATCGACTGTGCAATCACTTTTAGTAAAGCTAAATTATGCTATACTCAAACATTGACTTAATTTAGAGTTCAACCAAATTTTTATTTATAAACATAGGAAATTAACATGAGTATTATTTCAACTGCTTATGCTGCAGATGGTGCAGCACCTGCTGCACAAAATGGTGATTTTTCAATGATCATCGTACTAACCATCTGTATGATCGCTGTGTATTTCTTATTCATGCGCCCAAATAACAAAAAGCGTAAAGAAATGCAGAAGCTATTAGACAATTTAGCTGTTGGTGATGAAGTTTTAACTAACGGTGGTATTGCAGGTAAGATTGTAAAATTACCAGACAACAAAGAGTATGTGTTAGTTTCAGTATCTAGCGGTGTTGTAATGCAGATTAAGCGCAACTATGTAGTTGCTGTATTACCAAAGGGCACACTAGAGGCAATTACTGTAGAACCTTCAAAGAAATAATCTTTATTCAATAACAAAGCGCTTTTAGCGCTTTGTTTCTAAATAACTTAGGATTGTGACTGTGTTAAACAAATTTCCTTTGTGGAAAAATATCATGGTGTTCTTAGTGATCGCCATTGGTTTTTTCTATGCACTACCAAATCTTTATGGTGAAGATCCTGCTCTACAAATTTCTGGTACCCATGGTACTGAGCTTGATCAAAAGACTGTAGATTCTATTAAAAATACTTTAGATGCTAAGAATATTAGTGGCAACTATGAATTTGAAAATAGTCAGTTACTAATTAGATTTAAAAACACTGATGAACAATTAGCTGCAAGAGAAATTGTAAGTAAGTCCTTAAGTGACAACTATATTGTAGCTTTAAACTTAGCACCAGCTACTCCTGAATGGATGCGTAATTTAGGCATGCATCCACTTAAGTTAGGCTTAGATCTTCGTGGTGGCGTTCACTTCTTAATGGAAGTTGATATGGACGAAGCTATGAAGAAAATTAGAACTCAAATTGTTAACGATTTTAGAACAGAGCTTCGCAATAACAATTTACGTCTAAGCGCTATCAAAGCTGAAAATGATTATGTGTTAGTAGAGTTCCGTGATGAGAAAACTCGTGATGAGGCTGTAACTCTATTAAGCAAAAAACAACAAGACTTTGCTGTTGTAGCTCAAGATATTGGCGATAAGTACTGCTTACGCGCAACTATGACTCCTGCTAAGTTATCTGCTGTACGTACTAATGCTGTTGATCAAAATATCAACATTATCCGTAACCGTGTAAACGAGTTAGGTGTAGCTGAACCTTTAGTACAACGTCAAGGTGCAGACCGTTTAGTAGTTGAATTACCAGGTGTGCAAGATACTGCTCGCGCTAAAGAAATCTTAGGTGCAACTGCAACCTTAGAGTTTAGACTTGTAGATTCAACTGCTGATATTCAAGCAGCGGCTGCAGGTCACGTACCAGCAGGTTGTGAGGTTATCAACGATGCTAAAGGCTACCCTGTAGTAGTTCAAAAGCAAGTTATCTTAACTGGCGATCATATCGTTGATGCAAGCTCAAGTGCTGATGAAAACGGCAGACCTCAGGTTAACATTAGCTTAGATTCTCGTGGTGGTAGCATCATGTCAGAATTTACTAAGGATAACATTGGTAAGCCTATGGGTACTAACTTCATTGAGTTCGTAGTATTACCAACTGAAGATCCTAATGCACCACAACCAGGTCAGCCAGGTTACAAGCCTAAGTTCAAGAAAGTAGAGCGTATGATTAACGTAGCTACTATTCAAGCTCGTTTAGGTACTAACTTTAGAATCACAGGCTTAAGTTCACCAAAAGAAGCTCACAACTTAGCTCTATTACTAAGAGCAGGTGCCTTGATTGCTCCTATTCAGATTGTTGAGGAGCGTACCATTGGTCCTTCTTTAGGTCAGCAAAACATTTCTAATGGTCTTAAAGCTATGCTTTATGGTGTAGGTTTCCTATGTGTATTCATGGTAATTTACTATAAAGCCTTTGGTTTAATTGCAAATCTAGCATTATTATTCAACCTAGTGTTATTAGTAGGTGTAATGTCCTTAATTCCAGGCGCTACTATGACTTTACCTGGTATTGCAGGTATCGTTTTAACCTTAGGTATGGCAATTGACGCGAACGTGCTGATTTACGAACGTATTCGTGAGGAAATAAGACAAGGTAGACCTATTCAACAGGCTATCAATGAAGGTTACGCTCGTGCGTTTGTAACTATTGCCGATTCTAATATTACCTCCTTTATTACTGCTTTAATCTTGTTCATGGTAGGTACAGGTGCAGTAAAGGGATTTGCTTTAGTATTGATGATTGGTCTTGCTAGCTCCATGTTTACCGCTGTTACTGCATGTAGAGCAGTTGTAAATATTATCTTTGGCGGACGCAACCTCAAGAAATTGAGCATCTAGGAGTTAAACATGTTCCAAATTATTAAAGCTGGTACTGTCATTCCTTTCATGAAGATCAAAACTTATGTAGAAGTTTTTTGTCTTCTATTAGTTATTGGCAGTATCGTAGCCATGGGTGTTAAAGGCTTAAATTGGGGTCTTGATTTCACCGGTGGTGTGGTAGTTGAGACTAAATATACTCAAGGTGTAGATCTTGAGAAAGTAAAGGAAGCTTACGCAAAAGAAGGTATTGTGGGTAACACCCAACACTTTGGTTCACAAAAAGATGTGATGATCCGTGTAGCTCCTAAAGAAGGTTTAGATCAACAAACTGTAACTAATAAAGTATTTCAAGCTTCAAAGACTATCGATAAGGACGTAAAACTTACTCGTTCAGAGTATGTAGGTCCTGCTGTAGGTGCGGAGCTTGTAGAAAGTGGTATTCTTGCCATTGTGGTATCTTTAGTTGCAATTCTTATCTATATTGCCTTTAGATTCGAGTGGCGTATGGCTACAGGTGCTGTAATTTCACTTGCTTACGATGTTATCGTAGTATTAGGCGTATTTGCTCTAATGCAAGTTGAGTATGATTTGACTGTATTAGCTGCAGTGCTTACTGTGGTTGGTTATTCTCTAAACGATAAAATCGTGGTATTCGATAGAATTCGTGAGTGTGCAGTAACCTTACCTCGTAATACAGCCATGGAGCAAATCTTTAATATTTCTATCACTCAAACTTTATCAAGAACTATTATTACCTCAGGTACTACCTTAATTACCGTGGTAAGTTTGATGATCTTTGGTGGTGAGATGATTTATGGCTTTGCTCTAGCCTTGTTCGTAGGTATCGTATTCGGTACTTTCTCCTCCATCTATGTTGCCTCAACTTGGCCTTTACTATTAGGTATTTCTCGTGAAAACTTGATGCCTAAGAAGGTAGAAAAGCAAGAATCAGATGGTTATGAAACCATGGATTAAAATTATCGATAATGTTTAATCATTTAAAGTCCTATGGCCTAACCCTAGGCATAGGACTTTTAACCTTAACACTAACTATTGGGTGTAGTTCAACAAGTTCACTTCATAATGAGCTTAGTGGTCCTATTAGTGTCCCTTCCTACCAAATTTACTACTCAAAAGCTTCAGCAAAGACTTTATCAAGAGAGCAGAATTTACTGACTAATTTGTTATTAGTTTTAGAGTCAGATGCCAAATCCCCTGAAGATAAAGCAGAAGTTTTCTATGAGTTAGCAACTGTTTATGACGAGCTTGGTTTAGAGAATCTAGCAAGATTTATGCTGATGAACTCTATTGTGAATAAACCAGGTTTCTACAAGCCTTATGAGCTTTTAGGTATTTACTTTTTAAAAGAAGGCAGAGTAGCTGATGCTTGTGATGCCTTTGATTCAGCCATCTTTTTAGGTAAAGACAAAACTTACGCTTATCCTTATTTAAACCGTGCTTTTGCAATGTACTACTCAAAGCATTACAAATTAGCCCTTGAGGATATGATGTACTTTTACAGAGAAGATCCAACCGATCCATATCGCTTAATCAATCTGTATTTTATCGAGTTAAAAACTCTTGATAAACAAACAGCTTTTGACAATTTAAATCGTCGTTTTGAAGAATTACAAGCTAAATCTAAAAAGAAAATTTGGGGCGAGATCTTAGTTAAGCTTTGTCTAAATCAAATTAGTGAAAAAGAACTATTTGAGGATATTGTCTCCTATCAAAATGATGACGATTTATTCCAAGAACACTTGTGTGAAGCCTACTTTTATATAGGTAAATTAAAACTAGAGCAAGGCTTGGATAAGCTTGCTTTTGACTATTTCTCCTTGTGTCGACAAACTAGAAAGTACGGCTTTTTAGAATATCGTAATGCCTATTTAGAGCAACATGAGCTTGAGAAAAAGTACTCACCTTTAGTGCTTTATGATGAAATAGACGACGATTAACCTTTAGCTTAAAAGTGGTAAATAATGGTTACAAAAGTTCCTTTTGAACTTAATGAAACTCAGTTAGACGAATTAAAAGCTCAGATGCTAGCCTCAGATGATGCTTTAGTCATGAGTGAGTTTTTTAAAGCATTTTCAGATCCTACAAGACTTAATATCGTACATGCCTTGTTATTACACAAGTGGTTGTGTGTAACCGATATTTCAGCCTTAGTTAAATTAAGTAAATCAGCAGTTTCTCATCAACTAGCTTACATGAGAATTAACAAATTAGTGCGCGTTAAACGTGATGGCAGAAAAGTATACTATGCCTTAAATGACGAGCATGTTGAATCTGTGTTTGCGCTAGCTTTATCCCATATTAAAGAATAAATTATGAATAAACCTGTGTATTTTGATTATGCAGCAGCTACCCCTACTGATAAAAGGGTAATTGATGCTATGGTAAAGTGTTTAAGTATTGAAGGCACCTTTGCAAACCCTCATGCAAAAGATCATGTTTATGGTTGGCAGGCTGCTGAAGCTGTAGAAAAAGCTCGTGAGCAAGTTGCAAACTTAATTGGCGCAAGTCCTTTAGAAATTACCTTTACCTCAGGTGCTACAGAGAGCAATAACTTAGCAATTTTTGGTTTAGCTCAAGCTTTAAAACAAAGTGGTGATAAGCGTAATCATATTATTACCTCAAAAATTGAGCATAAAGCGATTTTAGAAGCTTGTGAAATTCTTGAAAAGCAAGGGTATAAAGTAACTTATTTATCCCCTAATAAAGAAGGCATTATTACTGTAGATGCTGTAGAAAATGCCATTAGTGAAGATACATTTTTAGTGTCTATTGCGCAGGCTAATTCTGTATTAGGTGCTATAAGTGATATCCACGCGATTGCAACTATGTGTCATCAGCATAACGTAGTCTTCCACTCTGATACAGCTCAGAGTATTGGCTATTTGAAGATGGATTATGACCATAGCGATATTGATATGATCACTTTAACTTGTGAAAAAGTTTGTGGTCCTAAAGGTGTGGGCGCTTTATATGTTAAAAGAGATTCAAAACTAAAATTAGTAGCTCAAATTTATGGCGGTGGTCAGGAGAAAGGCTTACGTGGTGGTACTGTTGCCACCCATGAAGTAGTTGGCATGGGAGAAGCTTTTGAGATCTTAAAAAAAGAAGGCAAAAGCGATCATGACCGTTTTGCAAAACAAAGACAAAGACTCTTAGAAGGTATTAAAGATGTTAAAGGGTTAATTGTAAACGGCTCTAAAACAGATAATCTACCCAACATCTTATCAATTAGTTTTGAAAACGTAGATGGACACATGCTACTACCTACTTTAGATGGTATAGCAGCTTCAACAGGCTCAGCTTGCTCCTCCTCAAATCTTGAGCCATCCTATATTTTAAAAGCAATTGGCTTATCCGATGAGGTAGCTCGAGCTTCGATTAGATTGTCTTT
>JAEWPL010000262.1 GCA_023460615.1 Pseudomonadota bacterium
TAACTTTGAAAGTTCCTCGGCGCAGCATTTTCCGATACCAGAAGAACCACCTACAATTACAATATTTTTTCCTTGATATGAATTTTGAACCATTATTATTCTATTGGCTCCACGTAGGCTTCTTCAAATTTACTATCACTTACTTCAATAATAGGCACAATATTCTTTGTTTCGATAGTTATTTCGGCAATTCCCCAAGACAAACCGACACCAAAAGCACATGTTAACAATTTTAATTTTTTATTTTCTTGATTAGCATATGCATCAGCTATTGTAGTAGTTATAGTTGCCCCATCTGTATTTCCATACTTGTCAAGAGACATAGGAACCTTAGAAAGATCTACATTCAATCTTTTAGCAATAGTTTTTACTATTTGCTTATTTGCTTGATGTAAGACAACTCCATCATAATCATCAATGGATTTATGATTAGACTCTAAATAGTTTTTTAAATAATCAACAACAACTGACGTAGCAAAGGATGTAATCTCTATACCATCCATATACTCCCCCGTACCAATTATTGTTCCATTTGGAAGTTTTGCCTTTTTAAATTTTCTCCAACTATTTCTTATACCTAAACTTGGTCTAAATAAATATTTATATCCAGAACCATCTGTATATAGCTCTGTTTTAAATACATCATCGCCCTGTTTATCTAAAATTGTGGCAGTAGTGGATTCTCCATTTAAGAATTTATCAGCCTTAAGCAATTCTTCTCTGTTATCAAAGTCACACCAATGAGAATCACCTATAAGCATTAAAACCTTATTTATAGTAGGTTGTTGCATTAGAGATGAGCAAATGCTTAATCCATAAGGAAAAGCCGAACACCCTAAAGGAACATCGAAAGCCATAACATCCTTTCTAAGACCAAGCCTATGTTGAAGTAAGATTGAGTTCGATGTACCTGGATTAAAATCTGGGGTCTGAGTCAAAAATACAACAGCATCAATTTCCTCTGGCTTAATTTCAGCCTTTTTTATTGCTTCAACAGCTGCAACATATCCAGTATCAGCACAAGTCTGCTCAGTTAAGGAAATGTGACGTTGCGAAATTCCCATTTGTCTAACAAAAGACCTTAAATATGTGTAACTTGGACTGTTTGGATCCAAATTAATCTTTTGAATATTTGATGGGACGGCACATGTAAGTGCAGCTATGTGAATTCCGCTATATTGCAACTGTGGCATAAACTATTACTCCATTGTGTCCAAAATGTCTTGAACGGTCTTAAAGCCTCTTACCTGCTCGCCACTGATCTTTTTCCCAAAATCATCTTTCATCATAACAACATATGATAGAGCTGAAAGAGAATCCCATTCCTCTACGTCAGATAACAGTGTTTCTGGAGTCAAAGCACCAGAGTCTAAATCCATTATTTCTTCTAACTTTTCTAACTTTTCTTTAATTTCCATTATTAACTCCAAAATTAATTACAATATTCAAAAACTCCATTTCCTGGATGTTCAATCAACTCACAAAAGTCAAATTGACCTATATTGCAAACTGCACTAGCTAGAGATAGTCCTCCTCCGAATGCAGCTAAACAAACCTTATATTTTTTATCCAACAAGATACTTCCTAAGTTGTAGGCAATATTAACAGGAATTGTTGCACAAGAAGAATTTCCAAATAATTCGCCTATATTATTAAATAATTTAGCTCTTGGGACTTTCATTAAATCAGCTAATTTTTCAAGCATAAAGCGATTAGGTTGATGAGTTAAAAAATAATCGATATCATTCTTACTTACATTAGCTAATTTACAAACTTGTTCAATTATTGTTGGAACCTCATCCATTACAAAATGAAATACTGCAGTTCCATCCATATATAGATTATTTAATGAACGGTAATTACCCATCTCATCTTTATGCATTTTTGCTGTTTCTTCAGAACGAGGTAATCTCATACCTCCAGCTTCAGTTATGAGAACTTTTCTTCTTGTTCCATCGTGATAAAAAGAAAAATGGATAGTATCATTTGGATCATTGCTCTTTGTTACTAGAGCTACCCCTGCTGCATCTCCAATCAAAGGGTATGTATTTCTATCCTTAATATTTGCATAGCAAGCACCACTTTCAGCAGCAATAACTGCGACCTCTTTCAAACCGGCATTTATTAAGCAAGATGCTTGAAACAGAGCTGAAATGAATCCTGTACAATTCTCATACAAATCTACACAGTGGGTACTAGTTGAAAGCTTTAAATTACCATGCACTACCTTTGAATTTCCAGGTACAGGATGATCTGCTTGTTGAGCAACAAAAATAATAGCATCTATCGAATCTTTAGATACATAATTATTCTTAATAATGTAATCTAAAGCATATGCACCTAAATCACACAACGTAGTCTTTGGATCAGCGATTCTATGCTCTTTAAAACCCATTACTTTTGCAAGTTTTCTAGATGAATTTTCAGGAAATGGAAAATACTTTAATTCATCTTCGAAATATGAAACATGTGCAGGTATACATGAACATATACCCCTTATGCGAACGCCTGTGATTGAGGAATTCATATTATCACCTAAGAAACTTAGTTACTGTTTTTGATTAGTGTCAATATTGCATCAATTGACTGAAAGTTTTCAGGCAAAATATCTAATGCGCTAATAGAGATGTTACATTCAGTTTCAATATCTGACACTAACTGTACAATATCAAAACTGTCTAATAAGCCATCAGCTATAAAATTATCACTAGATTCAAAATCCATTCCTGGCTGCAATTCTTTTAGCATTTCTAATAGTTTTTCTTTATTCATAATACTTCCATAATAAATGACTATTTAACACTTACAACTCTTTCATTTTTTGGGTTATAGACTGTATTCTTTTCATTTTCTTTAAAACTGCCATCTGTTAAAAAGTAGATATCTTCTGAAAACAGTTTTTGCATTGTAGTAAAGGCATCTTTTTCTGAAAAACAGCAAATCTGACCATCACCGTATGGTACTTTGTTTAGCATTCCCAACTTTTCCATTGTGTTATGGACTACTGGCACTGGGTTCAACTTACAATTACCATAGGTACTAAAAAGCCAGTATTTTTCACCTGAATGCAAATTACCATCATAATCTATTACGTCTCCTACAAATTCCCTATCATATCTATAAGGAACTTTTACGTAAGATTCCATGAAATGGGTATAAGTAAAGCATTCTCTCATATCGGCACCTAGGAACAGAAACTTTACTTTTTTACCACAGGAGTGAAGTCTGTCGTAATTAGAGTTTTTGCCAATAGAATAGTGGCTTAGGTCATCCACAAGATTTAACCTATCACCTACAACATACACTGAAAGCATCGGATCAATTGTCCTTACGCCTTGGATGTTCTTTCGAACAAACTCATTTAAAGCGCCCATTCTAGAAGGAGAATTGATTACGTCGAAAGATTCATTGTTGCAAAAACTAAATGTAAAAGTAGGAAAAACAACTGTTCTTACACCTAAATTTTCTATGCAAGAATATATTTTTTCTAAAAGAGATTTCCTTGATAATGCAGGCAAACCAAAAGTCATGTCAGTGTGAATATATAAAACATCACAATCTGAAGCACCTACTTTTCTTAAGGAATCTTCTAGTTGTTCTGATGAAACATTACCTTGTTTTGAATTAAATAATATTGCCATATCACACCTAATTTATTAAACACAATTTATCATACATTTCATATAATAAAAAAAACACAGATCAAAACTTTGGGAAATGCTCTCCTCCATCCACACATAAGATTTGGCCTGTTAGGTAAGATGAATCATCTGAAATTAAAAATCTTGCAATTTTTGCAACTTCATCAACATCACCTGGTTTTAGCAGTGTTGGAGGATTCCATTGGCTTGATGTGTCGTCACTATTAAATAGTGTTTTAATTATTCTTGTATTAAAAGATCCTGGAGAGATAACATTTACTCTTACATCTGGAGCTAATTCGCAAGCTAAAGCTTTTGCTAAACTGTTAATAGCACCTTTACTTGAACAATAATGAGGTTGATATTTTTTCCCTCCCTCAGAAATAATAGATGAGGTCAAAACAATTGCTTTTAATTGCTTTTGATTTGCTTTTTTCTTTAATAAAGTAGAAATAATTTCCGTGGCACTGAAATAATTGACATTCATTACTTCTAGGCCAACACTGTACTTTGTTTTTGCTATAGGAAGGACTTCTGTTATTCCAGCAAAATGTAAAAATGAATCTACAGTTATACCCTTATTTAGCAAAAATGAAGACAACTCAGCAGCAACATTTTGGGCATTTACAAGATCAAACTGAAAAATTTCGACATTATTACCATTTTGTTTGCATTTCTCTGCAACTGTTTCAAGTCTAGTTTTATCTCTGCCATTCAAAATCAAATTATGATCTTTGCTTAACAATAAAGCAGTTGCTTCTCCCATACCAGAGGAAGCTCCAGTAATTAAAACATATTGTTCACTCATCTTTGCTAGGCTCCAACGTACTTTTCTTTAAGTAAATTTCTGTCAATTTTTCCATTCGCATTCTTTGGCATCAATTCTAAATATTCAAATTTAGTTGGTACCATATATTTTGGGAGAATTTGCATAATTTGCTTTTGAATATTCCTAGGTAAAATTGGATGCTCTGATTCATACACTAAAATAATGTCTTTAGTCATTTGGTTATATAGAACACAGCAATTTTTAACAATTTTTAGTTTTTCTACGATAACATGCTCTATTTCAGCTAACTCTATCCTATACCCCATTCTTTTTACAAGTGTATCCTTTCTTCCCTTAAATATATAATTTCCATCTGCTCTCTTAGAGACTATGTCACCTGTTTTATATAATATTTCAGGATAATTTGTATTTAATGGATTTTGTACAAAGGCTAAAGATGTTTTCTCCTTATTTGCATAGTATCCCATAGCAAGAGAGCTTCCTCTAATGCATAATTCTCCTTCTGACTCATCAAGGATTAACTTATTTTCATCATCTAAAACTATAACAGAGGTATTTCTAAAAGGTCTTCCTATTGGAATTGGGCTAGAGTTATCTAGTTTAGATTTAATCTCGTAAAACAAACAATCCAAAGTAATTTCTATAGGTCCATAAAAATTAGCAAATCTACAATTTGGGAGATGTTCGTACCAATAATTAAATTTTGCAGTTGGAAACACTTCGCCTGCAAACCAAACCATACGAAGAGAATTTAAGTCAAAATTTTCTAACAAATTCATATTTGCAATGTTTACCATAATGGTTGGAACCCAAAACAAATATGTAACATTTTGAGATTTAATATAGTCCAATAGTTTTGCAGGAAAAGCCGCATACATTTCTGGGATAACACACAACGTACTTCCCCAACACGCCATCATGCATAGTTCAAAGCTGTATATATCAAATACTGTTGGAGATAGACTTCCTATAATTTCTTGATCTGAAATTAATTTTTCATAACGTACAGCTTCGATAAAATCAATAAAGCTTCGGTGATTCAAAACAACAGCTTTTGGTAAACCAGTTGATCCCGAAGTATTTATTACACAGAGAGGATCCATGTCAATACGATCTTTTAATGCTGAAAAGCTATAGGTACAAGGTTCTGGTAAAGAATAATTAACATCAAAACAATTAATAAATCTTATATTTGATGCATTTTCAAAATTATATTTAGCAAATGATAAGATACATGCAGGTTTTACTTGATTGATTATAGCTTCTTTTCTTTTTGGTGGATTATTCACATCTAAATTCATATACGCATTGCCACTATACATAATGGCAAAATCAGCTACAACAGATTCAATTGACTTTGGACACAATACTCCTATCACAGAATTTGTAATATGTAATTCATTAGAAATATAAGCGGCTAGGCTAAGGATTCTGTCATGCAACTGCTTAAAGGTAATATTTCCAGTTGTATCTTGTACTGCAATTCGTTCTGAAAATTTTTCTAAATTTTCTTCAAAATACTCAACAATGTTTATGTGATAACTCATATTTTTCCTATCTGTTACATGTATCTTTGATAAAAGAATCTAATGCTAACTTCCAAAAATCTCCGTCATGCTCTCCGTTAAAACAGACTTTTGTTGAAGCGATATTTTTTTCTTTTAATGTTTTTAGCAGGAACTCACTTTGCATATTGCTCAAAAAGTCTTCTTTTCCAAAATAAATAGAATAATTGGAACTAGGCATATCTTCTATGCTTGATAAATGCTTAATTAAACTGCCGTTATCTTTTACATCGAGCAATGACTTCCTTGCTTTTGGTACAATTAGTTTATATATCTGGTATTGATTACGATGTTTTTTCAATTGTTCCATATCATAATTATCAAAATCATATACTCCAGAAATTAGCGCTATAGATGAAAAAAGGTTTTTACTTTTCAACGACCATTTTAATGCACCGTATGCCCCCATTGAAATTCCTAATAGATAGTGATCCTTTACATTTGGAGATATTCCAAAACTGTTATTTACCCAAGGAATTAGTTCATATTCTAAGAAATCTAAAAATCCTTCACTATCCCCATTTAAAAATCCGTTACTTGTATTTAAAGAAGGAGATATTACGGCAAGTTTAAATTTATCAACATAATTTGCTATCCCTAATGAATCAAAAAAGAAAGATCCATCCTTGAAAGCACAGTGTAAAGTTACGAGAGACTTTACAGGAATATTAGTCACTACAGGGTATGGTAAAGCTATATCCACTTTTATCGGACACTGCAAATGAATTGATTCAAAAGTTTGAGTAATTTTTATCATAATTAAACGTACATCGCTGGTAAAACTTTTGTATTAGATAAATCAACTATACCGCAAACGCAAGATAAGCCTGTTCCTATGCCACACAATAAAGATTTTCCTTTTGTTAAGGAATTTAATTTATTAATATTTTCACTTATACCAAGTGGAATCGAGGCTGAGGACGTATTTCCAGTATATTGAGCTAAAAAAGGCACCTTTTCATTATTTAATGATAGAGAAGTTGCCATAGAATTAATGACAGCCTTATTTGACTGATGAATAAAAATGTAATTTAAATCATTTAAATTAGTGTTGTTATCTGATGCAAGTTCTTTTATAGAAGACACCCCTACATCAAGTTCAAATTCAACTAATGCTGCTCCATCTAGGTGAAACGAAGTAGAATCTACTTTTTCCTTATCATAAGCTCTTGCATATCGAAAACCAGAAGTAGGATTTATAACAACTTGATATTTTTCTCCGTGAGATTTAATTAGATATGATGACTTATTCTCTGTCTCAGAATAGCTTAGCAACGCAACACCTGCGCCATCACCAAATTGAAGGGCATTACTTATTTGAGAATCAAATGATCCTCCATCAAAATCTGTCAAATCACCAACGCAAACAAGTACCTTTTTACATACTTTTAACTCAATTAGGGTAGATGCATAGAATAAACCATATACAAAGCCAGAACAGCCTTGATGAAGATCTAGCATAATGGTGTTTTCATTTAACCCAATTCTGTGCTGCATTGTATAGGTTGTTGATGGAACCATATAGTCTGGAGATTGAGATACAAAAATCAAAGCACCAATATCATCAATATTCGAGTTTGCTTGTTTGATGCACGATAAAGCTCCTGCTACACATAAATCAGATATTGTAAGCGGTCTATTAACC
>JAEWPL010000263.1 GCA_023460615.1 Pseudomonadota bacterium
AATAAAGATAATAAAGATAATAAAGAAGAAACAGCTAAGTCTGAAGAGCCTCCAGTGGAGCCTACCCCTTCAACTCCTAAAGAAGAAGACTCTGTACAAAAGGCTTGGGATGAAGCTGCTAACACCAAAGCTGAAGAGCCAAAGGCTGATAAAGCAGTATTAGATGAGTGGTCTCAAGCTTTAGATGAGCAAGAACAACAAGAAAACAAGCAAGTAGACGTTTCTCGTAATGATGAAAGTGTAGCTGATGCTTGGGCCGATGCTTTAAAAGAGCAGAATAATGCTGAAGAGGCTAAGAGCGCATCCGCCTCCTTAGATGATGATATGTCTGCTTGGACAGAAACTTTCAAAGAGCAAGAAGAAAGCCAAGATCATGAGCTTCCACCAGGTGAGGCTTCTGTATCAACAGAGCAAAAGGATATGGCCGATGCTTGGGCTAAAGCTCTAGAAGAGCAAGAGAAGGATGCAAAAGAAGCACAAGTAAACGAAGATAGCGATATTTCTGTTGAAGATCATAAGTCTGAAACAGAGGATATAGATCCTATAGAAGAGTCTGCTAAAGCTCCTATTGACGAAATAGTATCTGAACCAAATAACACCACATCTTCTACAGAAGAAGCTGAAATTGCTAAAGCTATGGCTAAAAGCAGTGAGCCTTCAGTAGATGTACAAGCTGAACCTTCAAAAGTAGAGCCTCAAGTAGCTGAAGATCATGACTATCTACAAGAGCATGATGCTGTAAAGGTTGAAGATGTTAATGAGGATGAGCTTTTAAATCAATTTAGCAACAATGTTGATGAAACATTAAAGCAATCAGATGATACTTTTAAACAAGAAGATGAAACTCAAGTTGTAGAGGATGTTAGATCCCAAGAGTCTGAACCAAAAGCAACTAGTGAAACTTTAAATGAGGAAACAATACCTACAGCTAACAAGGCAGATAACACCGAAGTTTCAGAAAATGATATTGCAAATGCAACTTTATCTGGTGAGGAAAAAGCTTTATTAGATTCTTTAGCAAAACATCAAGAGCAAGTAGCTCAAGATGAAGCAGTAGATGCCGAGTTTGAAACAGAAAAGTCAGCACAAACAGAGCCTGAAAAGGAACAAGACAGTGACACTCAAAAGGCTGATCCTAAATTAGGTACTAAAGTTGATGAAGTTTTAAATGACGATTTAGATCTTGAAGATATCTTAGCTCAAAATGAAAACACCGAAGTAATTGATGTAGAGCCTGAAGAAGTACATGTGTCTACAGATGAGAACGCAAAGGTAACTTCAGCTATTGATGACACTGTAGCTCAACCTTCAGAAAACGAAGTTACAGCTGAACCTCAAGTTGAAGAATCTGTAATTGATGAGCCTGTAGCTTTAGATGAAGTTGCAAAAGAGCCTATAACAGATGAAAAGGCTTCAACTGAGGATGTTACAGAAGAAAATGTTGCAGACGATGAACCTATAGATACTAAGGCAGAAGAACTTGTAACTGATGATTTAGTTCAAGAAAAGTTAGACGAGTCTTCAAATTCTGATGAAACACCTTCAGATCAAGGCGTGGTTTCTTGGACTGTTCCTAATGATGATTATGATGTTGTTCAAGCCCATAAAGAGCAAGCTCAAACTGAAGATGCAACCTCACAATTAGCAGAAGATACACAAGCAGATGACACTGTAACTGAGAATACAGATGTTCTAGATCAGAATGAAAATGAAGAAGATCCTTCTGATAATTTAGTTGAGGATGAAACTGCAGTAACTGATGTTAATATTGACGCTGATAAAGATGTAGTAGATCCTCAAGAAGAGGTTGAAGCTACAACAGAGCCTGTAGAAACTAAAGTTGAGGAGTCACAAACAGAAACTCAAGCTAATGTTGATGATACTCAAGTTGAAACTCAAGACGACACTCAAATTGTTGACAGTAAGCCTATAGCAGATGTCGACTCATCTGATGAATCAACCGCTGAGGATTTACGTGAACTTGAAATTCGTCTAGGAGCTTCTAGAGGAGATTATGATCCAGGCGCTGATCAAGATCTGATGAATATGCTTGGTGGTGCAAACGAAGATCCTGCTTTAGATGATCATCATGATTTGCAAGGGGATGTAGGTTCAATGCTATCTGATGAAATAGAAAAAGCAGCCTCAAAGTCAAAAGTTGATCCTCAAAACGAAGTGCTAGAACAAGTTTTTGATAAAATTGGACCAATTAGTGCTATTGATCCTAATGAAGAGTCTGATACTATTACTTCTGAAGCTGATACTACTTTGGATAATGAACAACAAAATTCAAAAGAATATCAGTACTATGTAGATGAGTTAAATTTAGCTAGGTTGTATTTTGAAACTGGTGATACTGAGGAAGCTATCAAGATCATCGATGATGTTAAAGAAAATGCAACTGAAGATCTAAAAGAAGAAGCAATAAAGATCATGCAGTCCTATGGTAACTAGTGAGCAATATTTAGGTTTAGATGATTCAAAATTAGTCAATTTCAAAGACAGTCCAAATCGCATGCAAGTGCTTAATGCAGATAGAGATGCTTTAAAAGCACTTGTCATGTTAGTTGAGGATGCAGCAACTCAAGGTTTTGAGCTTAGAGTTGCTTCTGCCTACCGTAGTTTTTACAAACAATTTAAAATCTTTGACGATAAATTCAAAGGCAAAAGAGCTGTCTTAGATGAGAAGGAAGAGCCTATTGATATCTCTTTATTGTCAGATGAAGAAAAGTTTTTAAATATTATTAGGTTCTCAGCCATCCCTGGATTTTCCCGCCATCATTTTGGTACAGACTTTGATATTTATCCAATCAATTTATTGCCTGAAGGTAAGCAATTAGAGCTTACAGCAAGAGAATATAATAAAGGTAATTACTTTTATCCTTTTGGGCAATACCTCAATTTAAGAATGCAAAAATTTGGCTTTATAAGACCTTTTAATGGTAAAGGTCTAATTGCCAAAGAGCCTTGGCATATTTCCTTTAAGAAAAAAGCTGATGAGTTTTTACAGGCTTTTAATATTGATGAAGCTCTAGAATATCTAAGCTCTTTTAAAGAGCCTTGGGTTAAATATGCTGTAGCTTACGCAAAAGATCATTACAAGGAGTTACTTGTTAAACCATGACCAACAAGATTTATCAAACCGTGATTTTAGGTTCAGGTCCAGCTGGTTACACCGCTGCTATCTACGCTTGTAGAGCTGGTTTAGAGCCACTTTTAATTACAGGTCAGCAATTAGGTGGACAGCTTGTCACCACTCCTGAAATTAGCAATTGGCCAGGTCGTTTTGACAATCCAAATGGCTCAGATTTAATGGAATCTCTAGAAAAGCATGCTACAACTTTAGGTACACAGTTTATCTATGAGTATGTTGTAGATGTGGATTTAAAGGGAGACATCAAAACTCTTACTACCGCCTCAGGACAAGTCATTCAAACTAAAACTTTAATTATTTGTACTGGTGCAAATGCTAAATATTTAGGTATTGAATCTGAGACTCAATATAAAGGTAAAGGTGTATCTGCTTGTGCTACTTGTGACGGTTTCTTTTTTAGACAAAAGAAAGTTGCAGTAGTAGGTGGAGGTTCAGCAGCCTTTATTGAGGCTTTATATCTGTCAAATATCTGCAGTAAAGTATATCTGGTGCACCGCCGTGATTCTTTTAGAGCTGAAACAGCTTTAGTTAAAAGATTAACTGATTTACAAAAAGACGGTAAGGTTGAATTTATCTTAAATGCTAATGTTAATGAAATCTTAGGTGATGGCAACAAAGTTACAGGTATGGTTGTAATCAATCAAACTGGTCGTCATGAGATTGAATTAGATGGTGTTTTTGTGGCTATTGGTCATACTGCTAATACTCAGATCTTTGAAGGCAAACTAGAGCTTGAAAAAGGTGGTATTATCAAGACAGGCTTTGGTTTTAAAACCCAAACCTCATTACCTGGAGTTTTTGCAGCTGGTGACTGTGCTGACAGTGAATATCGTCAAGCAATTACCTCTGCAGGAACTGGTTGTATGGCAGCATTAGATGCAGAGCATTATCTTCAAGAAAAACTATGATACAAGATTTAGGCAAGAGCGTTTTTAATAATCAGTTTGCAAATAGAAGGGAAGCAAAAGCAGATGATTTTGTTTTTGCTTTCAATTTACACAAAGAAGTTCTCATAAAAGAAGTAGTGACAGAGAATGATCCTGTCATCTTACCTACAGCAGAGAACTTTGAGAAAACAAGTTTAATCTACTTGTTTTCAATTGATGATAAAGCTTACTTCTTATCCCAAGAATCAAAGCTGTTGCCTTACTTTGCCTATAAATCAGTTCAAATTCTAAGAAAAGATAACCCTCGTATTACAAGTTTTGCACTAGCTACTGCATTTCATTTATTTACTTGGTATCAAAAGACTCAGTATTGTGGCTCTTGTGCTAGCAAGTTAGTTCCTTCTACACAAGAAAGAGCCATGATTTGTCCTCATTGTGGACAGATTTATTATCCAACTATCGCGCCTGCTATCATTGTGGCTATAACAGACGGGGATAAAGTTGTAGTAACTACTTATAAAGACAGAGTATATCGTGGTGTTGCTCTTATCGCTGGATTCTGTGAAATTGGTGAGAGTGCTGAGGCTACCGCTAAACGAGAAGCTTTTGAGGAAGTTGGTTTAAAGATTAAAGATCTTAAATACTTTGGCTCTCAACCTTGGGGACTTGATAGCAATCTGTTAGTTGGCTACATGGCTACAGTTGATGGGGATACTACTATCAAACGTGATGAGAATGAATTAGCTCAAGCTCAATGGATGAGTCGTGATGAGATTGCCCCTGTAGAATCTGATATTTCCCTTACTAAAACCATGCTAAAGTACTTTAAAGAGCATGGTAATGATCTCTAAAATTTTGCATTTTAGAGGTCTTTTTACACACTAAAGGTGTATCATAGTGTGCAAGAAAGTGTGGAAGTTAATATGCATGAATATACACCTCCTTTTACCATAACCAATAGAATTATATCTTTGTTAACTTCCATAGCTTTGAAAGTTGGTCAGCTTACTGTTACTTCAAATCTTGAAGCAAAACCTCATCTTAGACGTAATAACACCATTAAGTCAATTCACTCATCCTTAAAAATTGAGGCTAATTCTTTATCTTTAAATCAAGTTAGAGATATCATCAATGGAAAAGTAGTGCTTGGAAAACAAAAGGAAATCCAAGAAGTTAAAAATGCTATTGAAGCTTACGATTTAATAGACACTATCGATCCTTACAAAATATCAGCTTTAAAAAAGACCCAAGGTGTCATGACTAAATATCTTGTGAAGGAATCAGGAGTGTTCAGAAGTGGCGGTGTAGGTGTTTTTGATGAGGATAACAACTGCATATTTATGCCACCACCAGCTAATATGGTTCCAACACTCATGTCAAAGCTCTTTAATTGGATGAAAAGAGCTCAATACGATATTCATCCTTTGATTTTAAGCTGTGTGTTTCACTATGAATTTGTTTTTATTCATCCTTTTGCAGATGGCAATGGTAGAACTGCTAGACTTTGGCATACAGCAATCCTTTCGAAGTGGAAACCTATTTTT
>JAEWPL010000264.1 GCA_023460615.1 Pseudomonadota bacterium
TTTAAAAACTCTAAAAAGAAGTGACTTTCTCCTCTACCATTTACTAAAGGAAGCAAAAGTGGAATAGTTACAGCACACATGGCATTAGAGACAATCATAAAACCACTGATGGTAGATTCATCTCCTCCTAATTTACTTGCAACTACACCTGCTGAGGCAGCAGTAGGTCCAACCACACAAACTAAAGCACCTATTAAAGCTTCTTTGTAGGTAAAGTCTTTAAAGTAAGTAATAATGCCAACTAATACTAAAGATAAAACAAGCTGTGTTATCAACAGATAAAAATGCCACTTTCTTGGTTTCATCTTTTCAAGCTGTACTTTACAAAAAGCTGAATACAGCATTACGCAAACACATGCAGGAATAATAGGATTTACAAAATTTGAAATTTGGCTTCTGTATAGCTCTAAAACAGAAACATTCTCAAATAGCAAAAACGCTAAAAAGCCTACCACCATAGATACTGGTAGGACATACATCTCGATTAGCTTTTTAAGATTTACGCTCATAGCTACAACTTGTTGCGGTAAGGAAAAGATCTTAGTGAGGATTTTATCAAGAAAGGATGGTAAAGAATAACTAGATTTGATGGTAAATGTCTTATAAAAAGGCCCTTCACTGGTCCGCTATACTCTTACAAGTAAGAAGCGCAGAAGGGCGCTACTGACCTTTAGTATAAGAGTAAAAGTACATAAAATCAATAAGTTAAAAAAAACTTTAATACGCACTTAAAACGCACAGTTCTACTGTTCCTAGCGAAATTTTTCACGCTATTCGCATCGGGGATAAAAAATTGGACTTAAGATTTTCTTGAGAAATGGTGACGAAGGAAGAACACGAAATATTTTATTTTTATTTATTTTCAATAAGTTAAAATTTTTGTCCCGTTTTGTTCACGTTTTGTATAAAAATGGAAGGCAAAAATCAGTTTTTGCTTAAAGCTATTACTAAAAGTAATACTGTACAATATTCTCCTAATTTTGCTCTATTTTTGTTAAATTTTGTATTTCGTAAATGTGGGTATCATATTTCGCAAATGTGGGTATTTCTATTTCGCAAAAGAGGGAGTTATTTATTTTTCCACAGGTTTTCCACCGACTTTTCCACAACTAAAAACATCCTTCTTAATAAGGATTGTATCAAAAATTACGGTTTATAAATTTCTGCTTTACGGATTCAATTTTTTATAAATTTCTTGATTATCAAAATGTTGGTTATAAATTTTACGGATTAACAAACTTACTTTTACGGTTTATAACTCAAAAGATAATAATTGAAAGTCCAAAATTACAAATCTTGAAAGGTATCGTTCATTCAGAAAAATGTTGGACAAATAATGAAGTTAAGAAGCATGGAGCTGAAATGACAGCAATATTAAAAAAGGAGATGAATAATTGTCAAAACAGCATTAACAGTTCTAAATAATAAGTTTATGATGCCAATTAATAAGAAAAGCCGGACGCATCCGGCTTTTCCAAGTATCCTCCGCAGAGAGATACCGCAATTCACTTACATTATAGGATATTATTTCAAATATTCAAGACTATTTTAAAATGAATTCTTTTAGGGATTTGATTTTATTTCTGTTATCTGTATAAATAATTTTATTGAATGTTGATGCATCAATAGAATGTTTTAAAAGAGTTACAGCAGAATCAAAATCATTTACTAGTTTATTTAGTTCCTTTTTTGAAACACCAAATTTCTTTAAAAGGTATACAACAAAAACCAAGTAATCCGTTATTGTTTTAAAAGATAAGGCTTTTACAGATGTTTCATTTGATAGAGCGCTAAATACATTGTCTTTAATTTCTGAAGTTCTAAATCTGGTATCAAAAACAATATCATTGTGAGCAATAGCGTTTCTAAATTCCTTTAATATAAAAATAAACTTTTGTGTTAAAGATGCATCACTATCATCTGATTGTTTAATTCCTATATTCTTAGAAATATCACTTCTAACCTCAAAATTAATGCATGAAACAAAATATCCAAACTCACCAAGAGTAAGTAACTCAAAAATTGCCCAAATAGGAACAGATCTATCATTTGACAAAAAGTGGTTTGCTATTTTATTCCCTAAATTAAATTTATCTGCTAAAAGCTTATATATTCTACTTCGCAACTCTATTCTCTTTTTTAGGGCTTCTTTCTTAGCAATTTTTCCTCTTTTTACATTAGAGCTATTGATGTATTTCTTGAAGTTATCAAGAACTGAATTATAGATGGTATTAAAGTTATCTGATTTAGCAGATTCTACAACTGATTCTAAAACATAATTTTTTAATGCAGTTTCGATAAACATTACCCAAGGGTAAAACAAGGTCTTTAACTTCGTATCGAAACTATAGATGTAGTTTAATTCATCAAAATTTTTAAACTGGATCTTATTACTTGGACTAAAGATGTATCTATAGCCCTTATACCCATGGTAATACCCCATATTACGTAATTTAAGCTTATCAGAGCTTCCTGAAATATCAATTCCCTTTTTATCTCGCAAATACTTCATTAAGGAATTAATTGGCTTTGGTCTTTTTTGCATTATATGGGGCATCCTATAATCATTTATTCAAGTAATATAATTATACAGCAGGCTATTTACTTGAGAAAACTGCAATTATAATTTTAATAAATTCTTCCTGTAACGCCCAGCATTGATAATTGCCCAAACTTTAGCTACATGCTCATCAATAGTATGAGATAGCTCATCTGTACGCTTTATCATGCGTTTTAGAAGCTCTTTTCAGTCTCACCATCTGATACTCTATCAAAATCAATGCTATTAGTCCTATGGGCAATCTGATTGAGATTTACACCAATCTTTCTGAGCTCCGAGTTAGAGTCTCTTAATACAACAATTTCTTCATGTGTGTATTGAGGTTCATTAGCAACAAAACTTCTAATAATGGCAATTAGAGTATGATTCCTATTTTTTATAAAGCTGATCTGCCATACGATCAACAGCTACAGGCTCACAAAATCCTTAAGTGCAAAAGAAAAGACTATAAGTATCCTACCGTTTCACTTGAAAAGATCATTCATGAATTAGATGGCATCTCTCAGGTTGAATACACCAATGGCTTTGTATCACTCATGTATGTATCAAAAACTCAACAGCAGATCCTAAGAATGTTCCACTGCACTATTCCTGATGACTATTACAATAACAACCTTGCTTATGCCAACAGACTAGATAAGGCTAAAAAGCCTCATGGCGATAATTAAGAGACAATAATCCTGTAGGTATAAATTATGGAAAAATGCAGGCAGGAGAAAAAAAGGGGGGTATGGTGCCGAAGGAGGGACTCGAACCCTCACACTATCACTAGCGGCGGATTTTGAATCCGCTGCGTCTACCAATTCCGCCACTTCGGCAAAAGACCTGCTTATTATAAAGATCTAGACTCTATTTGTAAATATCAAATTACAAAATTGCAAGGCAACT
>JAEWPL010000265.1 GCA_023460615.1 Pseudomonadota bacterium
ACTCTTTAATCTACTTCAGAGGACTTTATAAATGTCAGATTTGGATAAACTAGATGCTCCAGTTGCTGAAGCTCCAAGTGCAACTGCTGAACCTACCGCTAATGAAGTAGCTTCTGTAAATGATAAAAGCAACCAAGCTGGTGCTAAGACTAATTATTTTGGTGGAGATAAGTTCCGTTGGTATGTAATTCAAGCTTTCTCAGGTTTTGAGCAGAGAGTTGCTTTAACGCTAGCAGAGCGTATCAAGATCCATCATATGGAAGATTACTTTGGCGAGATCCTTGTTCCTAAAGAGAAAGTTAAGGAAATTAAGGATGGTAAAAAGCGTGAAAGTGAGCGTAAGTTCTTCCCTGGTTACGTATTAGTAAACATGAGAATGACTTCAGAGTCATGGCAACTTGTTAAGCACACAGATAGAGTATTAGGCTTTATTGGTGGTACAGCAGAGAAACCATTGCCTATTACAGAAGCTGAAGCTAACAAGATCCTTAATCGCTTGAAGGAAACTGAGGATGCTCCTCGTCCTAAGACTATGTTTGAAGTTGGTGAGCAAGTTAGAGCAATCGAAGGTGCATTCAAAGACTTCGTTGGTACTGTTGAAAAAGTTGATTACGAAAAGAATCGCTTAACTGTATCAATTGCAATTTTTGGTAGAGCAACTCCTGTTGAACTTGACTTTAATCAAGTTGAAAAAGATTTATAGTCCGTTTCAAACAAAGGAGCTTTTGCTCCTTTGTTTCAATCCCTCCAAATATTAATTTCTCTAAAAATCAGATCGTTATTTTAAAAAGTCAAAAAAAACATTAATTTATTGATTAATTCATTGATCTGTGTCAAACATCTGTGTATAATCTCAAAGCTATTTTTTGCTCTTTTGCAAAAAATAATAGGTCATATGACCAAAGGGAAGCGTGAGAAGTCACGCGTCATCACCCACTTTCACAGAGGAAAACCTCAAAATGGCAAAGAAAGTTACTGCCTATATTAAATTACAAGTTGGTGCTGGTAATGCTAACCCAGCTCCTCCAGTTGGCCCAGCATTAGGTCAGCACGGTGTTAACATCATGGAATTCTGTAAGGCATTCAATGCTAAGACAGCTAACATGGAGAAAGGACTACCAGTTCCTGTAATTATCACCGTTTACCAAGATAAGTCATTTACCTTCGTTTCTAAGACCACTCCTGCTTCTTTCTTAATTAAGAAGACATTAGGTCTAAAGTCTGCATCTCACAAGCCAGGTACTGAAGTAGCTGGTAAGATCACTATGGATCAATGCAGAGAAATCGCAAAGGCAAAAGAGCCTGATATGACAGGTGCTGATATCGAAGCATCTGCACGTACTATCGCTGGTACTGCTCGTTCAATGGGCATTCAGGTGGAGGGTTAATTCAATGGCTAAAATCGCAAAGCGTTTAAAAGAAATTCGTGCAGCTGTTGATAAGACCAAACAGTACGAAGTTAAAGAAGGTTTTGAACTATTAAAGTCAACTGCTAAAGCTAAGTTCGTAGAGAGCGTTGATGTAGCAGTTCAATTAGGTATCGATGCAACTAAGTCTGATCAAAACGTTCGTGGTGCAACCGTATTGCCTCACGGTACTGGTAAGACTGTTCGCGTATTAGTATTCACTCAAGGTGAATTAGCAGAGCAAGCTAAGGCTGCTGGTGCTGATCACGTTGGTATGGATGAGTTAGCAGCAGAAATCAAGAAAGGCTTCGCTGATTTTGATGTTGTTATCGCTTCACCAGATGCAATGCGTGTTGTAGGTCAATTAGGTCAGATCCTAGGTCCACGTGGTTTAATGCCTAACCCTAAGGTTGGTACTGTTACCCGTGATGTTGCAACTGCTGTTAAGAATGCGAAAGCAGGTCAAGTTCGTTACCGTAACGACAAGGCTGGAAACATCCAGACTTCAATCGGTAAGGTAAGCTTCACCGCTGAGCAACTAGCTGATAACCTATCAGCTTTAATTGCAGCTATTGTTAAGCAAAAGCCTGCTTCAGCTAAAGGTACTTTCATTAAGAAGATTTGTGTATCAACAACCATGGGTGTTGGTCTAACAATCGATAAGAATACCTTAGGTGAAGATAAGAGCGCACAAGCTTAATCAACCTAGAGTTGCTTACACCGTGGTACTAGGTGTATAAAGAATTTGGAAAGGGGGCTTTGCCGCCAAACCAAAGACCGCAAGGGGTAGTACCTTAATAATCTTGCGTAGGCGAAGGGAGTGTAAACTTCCTTCGGTGGTCCCGAAAGGGTATAGTCCACTATGGACATTCCAGGAGTCACTGCTAAAAATGGCATTGAATATCGAAGGCAAAAAGGCAATCGTTGCTGAAGTCGCCGAAGTAGCCAAGAAAGCTGTGTCAGCTGTTACTGCAGATTCATGTGGTATTCCAGTAGCATCTTTAACAAAACTTCGTAAAGAGGCTCGTGAGAACAATGTTTACTTACACGTTGTTCGTAACACTCTTTTAACTCGTGCTTTAGAAGGCACTGAGTTCGAGTGCATCAAGGATTCATGTAAGGGTCCAACCATCATTGGTTTATCCTTAGAGCATCCAGGTGCTGCTGCTAGAATCTTCAAGAACTTTGCAAAGACATGCGATGCATTCAAAGTTAAAGCTTTAGCTTTTGAAGGCAAAGCATATGACAGCAAAGACATTGACGTTCTTGCAACATTACCAACATACGAAGAGGCTATTGCTCACTTAATGGCAACCATGAAAGAGGCTGCTGCTGGCAAACTTGTTCGTACTCTTGCTGCATTGGGCGAGAAGCTTGGTTCAGAAGGTGCTGCAGAATAATTGCAGCATAGCGATTTGGGGCTTTAAAAAGCCGATTGTTTTTTTTCAGGCATAGCCTGGTTATTTTATAGGAAGATTTAAAATGGCTTTATCTAAGGATGAAATCATTGAGGCAATTGCTGCTCTATCAGTTACTGAAGTTGTAGAGTTAGTTAAGGCAATGGAAGAGAAGTTTGGCGTATCTGCAGCTGCTGCTGTAGCTGCTGCTCCTGCTGCTGGTGCAGCTGGTGCTGCAGAAGAGAAGACTGAGTTCGACGTAATGTTGAAGTCAGCTGGCGCTAACAAGATTGCTGTTATTAAGGCAGTTCGTACTGCAACTGGTCTAGGTCTAAAAGAGGCTAAGGACTTAGTTGAGTCAGCACCTGCTAAGGTTAAAGAAGCAATGCCAAAGGCAGACGCAGAAGCTTTAGTAAAGGCTTTAGTAGACGCTGGTGCAGAGGCTGCTTTAGCTTAATTGCTAGCTTCGAAAATAGGTTCGCATCGGACCTTTTGGTAGTGTAAAAGACTACTAAAAAATGTAACCCGAGCCCTCATTATTGGGGGTTCGGGTTCGATGCCTTAAAAAAACATAGATGCTAACGCATCCTTCCCGGAAACAGATCAAATAGAGGATCACCTATCCATGGTCTACTCCTACACTGAGCAAAAACGCATCCGTAAGGATTTTGGTAAGCGTGTAAAAGTATTAGATACTCCTTACTTATTAGCAGTACAATTAGACTCATTTAAACAATTTATTAGTTCAGATCCAAATAACGAAAACGGTTTGGTTGCAGCTTTTAAGAGCGTGTTCCCAATTAAGAGTTATTCTGGTAATGCTGAGCTATGCTATAACAGTTTCCACCTTGGAGAGCCAAAGTTTAATGTTCGCGAATGCATGATTCGTGGTACAACTTATTCAGCTCCATTAAAGGTAAATTTAAGCTTAGTAAGATACGAGAAAGATTCTCCTAAGACTGTTAAGGAGCGTATCGATCAAGACGTTTACATGGGCGAGATCCCATTAATGACCGAGAATGGTACCTTCATTGTTAACGGTACTGAGCGTGTCGTTGTATCTCAATTGCACAGAAGCCCAAGCGTATTCTTTGATAACGATAGAGGTAAGACATATCCTGGTCGTATCTTATTCAGTGCACGTGTTATTCCTTACCGTGGTTCATGGTTAGATTTCGAGTTTGATCATAAAGATAACTTATTTGTTCGTATTGATCGTCGTCGTAAATTACCTGCAACTGTATTATTACGTGCATTAGGATATACAACAGAGCAGATCTTAGGCTTATTCTTTGATACCGTTGAAATCGAATTTAAGTCCAACAAGATCACTATGGAACTTGTTCCAGAATCTCTACGTGGTGAAACTGCATCCTTTGATATTAAGATTGGCAAGGATGTTATCGTAGAGAAGGGCATGAAGATCACTGCTCGTCACGTACGTCAGTTAAAGAAGGCTGAAGTAACATCTTTAGAAGTTCCAGCAGAGTACTTATTAGACAAGATCATTGCAAAGGACTATAAGAATAAAGCTGGCGAAGTTGTTCTTGCTGCAAATACACAATTAAATGAAGACAACCTAAAAGCAATTGCTGAAGCAGGTCTAAAGAAGATTGAGATCCTTTATACTTCAGCTGTTGATGAAGGTTCATTCATTGCTGACACATTACGCAACGATACTACTCGTGACTTAACATCACCTGAAGCTGATAAGAACGCTGCATTATTCGAAATCTATAAGATGATGCGTCCAGGTGAAATCCCAACTGTTGAAGCTGCTGAGACTTTATTTAAGAACTTATTCTTCGCTGAGGATAGATACGATTTATCATCTGTAGGTCGTATGAAGTTCGATAGCCGCTTTGTTGAGGAGAAGAACTTTAAGGCAGGTGTAGAGCGTTTATTAGTATCAGAAGATGCTCAAATTAACACAGCAGATTCTTGCTTATCAGTAGTTGATGGCTTTGTTTATGCTCAATATCCACAAATCGTTGACGCAATCAAGCCTTTATTAGATGCTGCTGAAGTTGAGTGCATGCCTAATACTACTCCAGAGCGTAGTGCTGATAAATTGCTAGGATTCTTAGATAACATTCTAATTCCTGCAAAGAAAGATCAGATGCTAACTGCAGCTGAGAGATTATTACACAAAGTTAAGATTCAGCCAAAAGATGGCGAAGCTTACACTTATGACAGAGCAATCATTCTTCCATTATCAGTACTTGAGTTAACAGCTTCTGCTAAGACTCTTGATGGTAAGGTTACCGATGCTAAGGGTAAAGAGATCAACTTAGATACTTCATTCATTGAGAATGAAGCTTCCCGTGGTACTCTAAACAACTCTGATATCATTAAGGTAATTCGTAACTTAGTTAAGATCCGTAATGGTAAAGAGACAATCGACGATATCGACCACTTAGGTAACCGTCGTATTCGCTCTGTTGGCGAAATGGCTGAAAACCAATTCCGTATTGGTTTAGTACGTGTTGAGAGAGCTGTAAAAGAGAGATTATCATTAGGTGATCTTGATAATACAACTCCACAAGAATTGATCAACGCAAAGCCTATTTCTGCTGCAATTAAAGAATTCTATGGCTCAAGCCAATTATCTCAATTCATGGATCAAAACAATCCATTGTCAGAGGTAACTCATAAGCGTCGTATTTCTGCTTTAGGTCCAGGTGGTTTAACCCGTGAGAGAGCAGGCTTCGAGGTACGTGACGTTCACCCAACTCACTATGGTCGTTTATGTCCTATTGAGACTCCTGAAGGACCAAACATTGGTTTGATTAACTCTCTATCAGTGTTTGCTCGTTGCAATGACTATGGCTTCTTAGAGACTCCATATAGATTCGTAAAAGATGGTGTTGTTACTGAAGAGTTCCAATACTTATCAGCAATTGACGAAGGTCAATACGTTATCGCACAGGCTAATACCGATCTTGATGAAAATGGCAAGATCCTATCTGATTATGTACAGTGCCGTTATAAGGGTGAATCAGAAGTTAGACGTGCACAAGATGTTCAATTTATGGACGTTTCTCCTCAGCAGATTATTTCTGTTGCAGCAGCGTTAATTCCATTCCTTGAGCACGATGACGCTAACCGTGCATTGATGGGTGCAAACATGCAACGTCAGGCTGTTCCTACAGTTCGTTCAGAGAAACCATTTGTAGGTACAGGTATGGAGCGTGCAGTAGCTGTTGACTCTGGTGTATCAATCATCGCTAAGCGTGGTGGTGTAATTCAACACGTTGATGGTGGTCGTATTGTTGTAAGAGTTAATATCGATGAGATTGAAGGCGATAAAGACGCAGGTATCGATATTTACAACCTAATTAAGTACACCCGTTCAAATCAGAACACCTGTATTAACCAACGCCCATGCGTTTCATTAAATGAAAAGGTTAAAGCTGGTGACGTTATTGCTGACGGTTCATCAACAGATATGGGTGAGTTAGCTCTTGGCCAAAACATGAGAATCGCTTTCATGCCTTGGAACGGCTACAACTACGAGGACTCTATTCTTGTATCAGAGCGTGTAGCTGCAAAAGATCGCTTAACCACAATTCATATTGAAGAAATGTCATGTATCGCACGTGATACTAAGCTAGGCCCTGAGGAAATCACAGCTGATATTCCTAACGTAGGCGAAGCTGCTTTATCTAAGCTAGATGAGGCTGGTATCGTTTATGTTGGTGCTGAAGTTGTAGGTGGCGATATCCTAGTTGGTAAGGTAACCCCTAAGGGTGAAACTCAACTAACTCCTGAAGAGAAGTTATTAAGAGCTATCTTCGGTGAGAAGGCATCAGAAGTTAAGGATTCTTCATTACGTTTACCAAACGGTGAAACTGGTACTGTTGTTGACGTTCAAATCTTCACTCGTGAAGGAGTTGAGAAAGACAAGAGAGCAAAAGAAATTGAAGAGATGCATTTAAATCAAGCTAAGAAAGATTTAGATGAAGAATTTAGTTTCTTAACTCAAGGTTTAATGCATCAAGTTCGTGTTCATTTAGTAAAGAATGGCATGAAGCAAGAAGCTGTTGATGCTTTAGCAGATGAAGACTTATTAAAGCAAACTCTAAGCGATGATAAGGCACAAAGACAACTTGAAGAGTTCTCTGCTCGTCTAGAAAACTTTGCCCAAGAATACAAGGACAAGTTTGAGGCTGAGAAGAAGAAGATCACTGATGGTGATGATTTAACTCCAGGTGTTCTAAAGATTGTTAAGGTATATGTTGCTGTTAAACGTCGTATTCAGCCTGGTGATAAGCTAGCTGGTCGTCACGGTAACAAGGGTGTTATTTCAAGAATTAACCCTATCGAAGATATGCCTTACGATGAGACTGGTCGCCCAGTAGATATGGTTCTAAACCCTCTAGGTGTGCCTTCTCGTATGAACATCGGTCAGGTTCTTGAAGTTCACTTAGGCTTAGCTGCTAAGGGTATTGGTGAGAAGATCAACAAGATGTTGATCCAACAGAAGGCTATTGCTGAAATTCGTAAGACCTTACAAGAGATCTACGATTTAGGTGATACCTCTCAGAAGGTTGATATTTCATCAATGTCTGATGACGAAGTAATGGTACTTGCTAACAACTTACGTGATGGTTTACCTGTTGCAACTCCTGTATTCGATGGTGCTCAAGAAGAGAACATTAAAGAGATGTTGCGCATGGCAGATTTACCAGAGTCAGGTCAGATGACCTTATTCGATGGTAGAACTGGTCGTCCATTTGAACGTAAAGTAACAGTCGGTTACATGTACATGCTTAAGTTGAATCACTTAGTTGATGACAAGATGCATGCTCGTTCTACTGGTTCATACTCATTAGTAACTCAGCAGCCACTTGGTGGTAAAGCTCAGTTCGGTGGTCAGCGTTTCGGTGAAATGGAAGTTTGGGCACTTGAAGCATACGGTGCTGCATATACACTTCGTGAAATGCTTACTGTTAAGTCTGATGACGTTAATGGTAGAACTAAGATGTATAAGAATATTGTTGACGGTAAGTACACTATGGAAGCTGGTATTCCTGAGTCATTCAATGTTCTATTACGTGAAATTCGTTCACTTGGTATCAATATCGATCTTGTCCGCAAGGAATAAGTTTCAAGATGTGGGGGAGTAATCCCCCATTGTGGCGACAACAATAGGAGAAACTGTTGTGAGCAATATGGAAAACGGTCAAAACGACGACCTTTTAGAAGGTTTAGTTAATCAGACTCCAGTAGCTAAAACCGAAGATGCACCAATTGATCTTGAGATTAGCGATAGCTTAGGTAAATTTGCTAATCGTAGCAATGCATTTAAGCAACGCCTTGAAGATTTTGATGCAATCAAAATTGGTTTAGCTTCACCTGAGATGATCCGTGCATGGTCTTATGGCGAGGTAAAGAAGCCAGAGACTATTAACTATCGTACATTTAAACCAGAGCGTGATGGTTTATTCTGTGCTAAGATTTTCGGACCTATTAAAGACTATGAGTGTTTATGCGGTAAGTACAAGCGCTTAAAACACCGTGGTACTATCTGTGATAAGTGTGGCGTTGAAGTAACTCAAGCTAAAGTACGTCGTGAGCGTATGGGTCACATTGAGTTAGCATCACCAGTTGCACATATTTGGTATTTAAAATCATTACCATCTCGTATCGGTTTAATGCTTGATATGAAGTTACGTGATATTGAAAGCGTACTTTATTTTGAGAGCTATGTTGTAACAGATCCAGGTATGACTGAATTATCTGAGCGTCAGTTACTAACCGAAGAACAGTATGTAGATGCTTTATCTAAGTATGGTGATGATTTCACCGCTAAGATGGGTGCTGAAGCTGTTCTAGACTTGTTAAAGCAAATTAATCTTGAGGAAGAGTTAAAGTCCGTTCGTGAGGCTTTAGATTCAACTTCTTCAGAGTCAAATCGTAAAAAGTTTGCTAAACGCTTAAAGCTAATTGAATCATTCATCAATTCAGGTAACAAGCCAGAGTGGATGATCTTAACTGTATTACCAGTTCTTCCACCAGATTTACGTCCATTAGTTCCACTAGACGGTGGTCGTTTTGCTACATCTGATTTGAACGATTTGTATCGTCGTGTTATCAACCGTAACAATCGTTTAAAGAGATTGTTAGAGTTAGCAGCTCCTGAGATCATCGTACGTAACGAAAAGCGTATGTTACAAGAGTCTGTTGATGCCTTAATGGATAACGGTCGTCGTGGTCGTGCAATCACAGGTTCAAACAAGCGTGCTTTAAAGTCACTTGCTGACATGATTAAGGGTAAGCAAGGTCGTTTCCGTCAGAACTTATTAGGTAAGCGTGTTGACTACTCAGGTCGTTCTGTAATTACTTGTGGTCCTTTCTTACGTCTACACCAATGCGGTCTTCCAAAGAAGATGGCTATTGAGTTATTCAAGCCATTTATCTATGGTCGTTTAGAGTTACGCGGTTTAGCTACTACCATCAAAGCTGCTAAGAAGATGGTAGAAAGAGAAGATCCAATCGTATGGGATGTATTAGACGAAGTAATTCGTGAACATCCTATTATGTTGAACCGTGCTCCTACCCTTCACAGATTAGGTATTCAAGCTTTCGAGCCTGTTCTAATCGAAGGTAAAGCAATTCGTCTACACCCTCTAGTATGTCCAGCTTTCAACGCTGACTTCGACGGTGACCAGATGGCGGTTCACGTACCTCTAACTCTAGAAGCTCAGTTAGAAGCTCGTGCCCTAATGATGTCTACAAACAATGTATTGTCTCCAGCTTCTGGTGACCCAATCATTGTTCCTGCACAGGACGTTGTGTTAGGTCTATACTACATGACCCGTATGAGAATCGGTGCTCGTGGTGAGGGCTTAATTTTAACTGATGCTAAGGAAGCAGAGCGTCTATACAAGGCAGATCAAGTTGATTTCCACGCACGTATTGCATGTCGTGTAAATTACTTTGAAAAGAATACAGATACAGGTGAATTTGTTGAGCACAATGAATTACGTCTAACCACTGTTGGTCGTGCAATGTTGTCTCTAATTTTACCTAAGGGATTATCTTTTGACTTAATCGATCCTCCTGCAGAAGGCGTAACTCAAGAGAACATCCACGAAATCTTGTCACAAAAGAATTGGTTTACTCATGTATCTAACCAACCTCTTGGCAAGAAGAAGATCGGTGCATTATTAAATAACTGCTATCATAAGTTAGGTCTAAAGGACACTGTAATGTTCGCTGACCACATTATGTATACAGGTTTTGCTAATGCTGCTATTTCTGGTTCATCAGTTTGCGTTGATGATATGTTAATCCCTAAGGAGAAACAGACAATTATTTCATCAGCACAGAAAGAAGTGATGTCAATTCAAAGTCAGTACGAGAATGGTCAGATCACTCCTGGTGAGAGATATAACAAGGTTATCGACGTATGGTCAAATGCAAATGATAAAGTTGCTAAGGCCATGATGGCAAACCTATCTACTCAGACTGCTAAGAACATTCTAGGTGAGGAAGAGAAAGAATCATCCTTCAACAGCATCTACATGATGGCTGACTCTGGTGCTCGTGGTTCTCCAGCTCAGATCCGTCAGCTAGCTGGTATGCGTGGTTTGATGGCAAAGCCTGATGGTTCTATTATCGAAACCCCTATTACTGCAAACTTCCGTGAAGGTTTGAACGTACAGCAGTACTTCATTTCAACTCACGGTGCTCGTAAGGGTCTTGCTGATACCGCATTGAAGACAGCTAACTCAGGTTACTTAACTCGTCGTTTAGTTGACGTAGCTCAAGATATGGTAATTACTGAGGATGATTGCGGTACTGATGATGGTCTAGAGATTACTCCACACGTTAACGGCGGTGATGTAATCGAAACCTTACGTGATAGAGTATTAGGTAGAACACTTGCAGCTGACGTTCTAAAACCAGGTTCTAAGGAAGTTTTAATTCCTAAGGGCTCATTACTAGACGAGAAACTATGTAGCGTATTAGAGGCTCATAGCGTTGACCGTGTAAAGGTACGTTCACCTATTACATGTAAGACTAAGTTTGGTATCTGTGCTAAGTGCTATGGTCGTGATTTAGCTCGTGGTCACTTAGTAAATCCTGGTGAGGCAGTTGGTGTTATCGCTGCTCAGTCAATCGGTGAGCCTGGTACACAGTTAACCATGCGTACCTTCCACATCGGTGGTGCTGCATCACGTGCTGTAGCTGAATCTGGTGCTACAGTAAGAAATAGCGGTATTATCAGAATCGAGAATTCAAAGGTAGTAACCAACACTGAAGGCAAGCAAGTTGTAACTTCTCGTCAATCAGAGTTATTTGTTATCGATGAGTTTGGCTCAGTTAAGGAAAGCCACAAGATCCCTTATGGTGCCGTATTAGAGGTTAAGGAAGGCGATCAAGTTAAGGTTGGTCAAACTGTAGCTCGTTGGGATCCTCATACTCACCCAATTATTTCTGAAGTTCACGGTTTCATTAAGTACACAGATATTATTGAAGGCGTAACTGTTGATAAGAAAGAAGACGAAGCCTTAGGTATTTCTTCAATCGAAGTTAGAGAAATGGCTGCTCGTCCAACACAGGGTAAAGAGAAGAGGCCTTCTGTTAAGATCGTTGACCAAAAAGGTGAAGACGTTCTAATTCCTGGTACTACAGTAGCTGCTCAGTACATGTTACAAGCTAAAGCTATCGTTCAAATTCAGGATGGCGCAGAGATCAATATCGGTGACGTTATCGCTCGTATTCCTCAGGTTGCTGGCGGTACTAAGGATATTACCGGTGGTCTACCTCGTGTTGCTGACTTGTTCGAAGCACGTGCTCCTAAAGAGCCAGCTATTTTAGCTGAGATTTCAGGTACCATTACCTTTGGTAAGGAAACTAAATCAAAGCGTCGCTTAGAGATCACTCCTGCATTAGGCGCAGTCGATGAGTTTGGCATGCCAGTTCAACCTCATGATGAGATGATCCCTCTATCACGTAACTTAAACGTATTCGAGGGTGAAACTGTAACTAAGGGTGAAATGATCGCTGAAGGTCCTGAGTCACCACACGATATCTTAAGATTACGTGGTGTTAACGCTGTAGCTAACTACATTGTTAACGAGGTTCAAGACGTTTACCGCTTACAAGGTGTTAAGATTAACGATAAGCACATTGAAGTTATCGTTCGTCAGATGTTACGTAAGTGCGAAATCCTTGATCCAGGTGAGTCAACAGAGTTCCTAAAGGACGAAATTGCTGAGGTTTCACGTGTACGTACTGTAAACGAGATACTAGAAGCTCAAGGCAAGAAGCCAGTAATTTACAGACACATTCTAATGGGTCTAACCAAGGCTTCCTTAAGCACCGACAGCTTCATTTCAGCTGCATCCTTCCAGGAAACAACTCGTGTATTAACCGAGGCTTCTGTTGAAGGTAAGGTTGATGAATTACGTGGTCTAAAGGAAAACGTAATCGTAGGTCGTCTAATTCCTGCTGGTACTGGTTACAAGTACCACAAACAGCGTAGAGAAGAGCTTGAGAGAATGAAGAATGCTCAGTCTCAAGAGAAGGTATCTACTGATGAGTTAGAGAAGCAGTTAAGTGCTGCTTTAGAGGCTGTTGATTCAACTTCTGTTGGCGACAACAATTAACCTTAAAAAAAATTATTAAATAAATGCCCTCTCCTATTTAGGTTTGGGCATTTTTTATATATAGTGTTGATAGTTTGTGTAATGTTAAGGAGATAGAAATGAGTGATGTAAAGATTGTATCAACCACCAACGCCCCTGCTGCAATTGGCCCATATGTACAAGGCAAAATTGTTAATGGATTCTTATTTGCTTCAGGGCAAATTCCTTTAGTTCCAAGCACTGGTGCTTTAGCAGAGGGGGACATTGAGGCGCAAGCAAGACAAGCTCTTACTAACGTAAAAGCTTTAGTTGAAGCTGCTGGTTCTGATTTATCAAAAGTAGTAAAGACAACCTGTTTCTTAAAAGATATCAACGACTTTGCTGCCTTTAATGCAGTATATGCTGAGTTCTTTAAAGAAAACGCTCCTGCTCGTTCTTGCGTTGGCGGTATTGATCTACCAAAAGGCGCATTGTGCGAAGTAGAAGTTATTGCTGCAGTTTAAAGAATATAACTCTCAGAAACTCTTCTGAGAGTTTATTGTATTCGTGGATCAATTCATGAAACTACTAGCCCTCCTAACTCAACCTTATCTAAATAAAACCGCGTATAAGACTTTTGAAGACTTAATTAGTAGAGCTCTTGAGAATAATGAACTAGAAGAGTTATGTTGTTTTTTTACTTCAAAAGCAGCTTTAATTTGCGTACAAGCAACAAAAATTGCTCAAGCTTATGGCTCTGATTTTGATGAAAATCAATTTGTGCATGTGCAGAACTTCTTGGTATCGCTTAAACCAAAGGCAAATTTACTTGTATGTGGTAGAGCGTACAACGCTTTAAAATTTGATAAAGAGTCATTAGATCCAAATTTTGAATTGTCTGGAAATGTTGAAATGTCCATGATGATTAGTGAGTATGACAAGGTGATTGAGTTTTGATGAAAAATATCTTAGTAGTATTAAGCTCTGATCCTCAAAAGTCAGATCTCTATGAGCAAGGCATAGAAGTAATGCTTAATTTAGCTGATGCAGAAGTAAGCGTTGAAGCATACTTTGAAGGTGATTTTCTACGAGCTTTAAAAGAAGCTCATAATGACAGCATCTTCTATAAAAAGTTAAAGCAAATCAATTTATATGAAGTGAAGTGTAGTTCAAAAGATAAGTCTTTATCTTTAGGCGAGGATTTTGACTTGCAACTAGTTAATCCAAAGGAATATTTTTCACAATTTAAAAAAATAGTGGTTTTCTAAGCATGATAGTGCACTTAGTATTTAATAAATCTTCATTAAGGCTAGCTTGTGAAAATGCGACAACGGGTGATGCTATTGCTCTTATTTTTGATAGTTCAGAGTCTGAAAAGGAAGAAAATGATCTTTTAAATTCTCTACAAGAAAGAGCTGTAACAATAATCACTGCAGATAAAAGCGACAACTTGTATAACTTAATCTTTGATAAAGAGAATATAACTAAAAGTTACTACTGAATGCGGTTTGAAGTACTGCAATTAGCTACTTAACTAATTGCAGCTTTGAAAATAAACTTAGATTAAAGATACAAAGAATTCTTTTAAAAGATTAGCTTTAATTTCAACAGTATCTAAGTCTAACCATTCATCCTCAGTGTGAGCATCACCACCAATACCACCAAAACCATCTAAAACAGGAGTTTTAGTTTGTGAAATATGGTTTCCGTCTGAAACGGCACCAGATCTTTCAAAGGTAGTATTAATAGAGAGTTTCTTTGCAACGGCAGCTATTCTTTGTTTTAGCTCCTCAGTTTTTTCAAACTCTTCCATCGCAGGATTGATTAATAAGACATCATAATTGGCTTTGATATCTTGACCAAAAGGTGTTTCAAATTCCTTTTTAAACTTTGCAAAAAAATCGTCACACTGTTTAGAGGTCCAAAAGCGAACATCAATACGTGCAAAACAATCTTCAGCAATAGCATTTGCAATAAGTCCACCTTGGATCACTCCGAAATTAACTGTTACATTTTCGTTGGCTAAGGCGTTGATCCTTTGAATGCAGTTTGCCATTGCATTGATAGCAGAACGTCCCTTTTCAGGACAAGCTCCAGCGTGAGCTCCTCTACCTTTTAACTTAATATCAATGTGAGAGATTCCTTTTCTTTGAGATGTAAAAGCACCAAGTTCACTTTGACCTTCACAAATCAGAGCGTAGCGACTCTTTTTGGCAATTTCGTCAATCCATGCAGAAGATTTTGTAGATCCAGTTTCCTCATCAGGATTAAAGCAAATAGCAATTTTTACTTTTTTTAATTGCTCAGGATTAAGTTTAGATAAGGCCCAAAGAATGATGAGATCTCCATCTTTCATATCAAAGACACCTGGACCAAAGGCTTTATTGCCAACCACTTTAAAAGGACGTTTTAAAGCTTCCCCCTCTTTGAAAACGGTATCCATGTGACCAACTAGTAACACATCGTAGTTATCTGCATCTTTGCAATTTGTTACAAAAAGACCATTGCCTACGGTAGATCCTAAATCCACAATCTCGGTATAGAAACCAGCTTCTTTGTAAAAGTTTTGTAAAGTTAAAGCAACTTTAGTTACACCCTGTGTATTTACTGTTCCTGAGTCAATGTTAACAATTGCTTCTAACTTACTTAAAAAATCATTTAAATTTGTAATCTTAGACATGCTTTCACCTACTAAAATGTTGTCTTTTTGATAATTAGTTTACCTATTCCTTGTACTATAGAAATTATCAATAATACAACTGCTACCACTAACCAAATCATGTCACGGTAGCCCATTTGATATCCGTAACGGATAGCAAAATCACCGATTCCTCCAGCACCAATTGCACCTGCAATAGCTGTGATACCAATAAAACTTACAAAAGTAATCATAGTTACTCTAGTGATACCAGGAATAGATTCTCTTAAATAAACGCCAAAGATGATTTCTAGCGGTCTTAAGCCCATGGCTTTACTTGCTTCAATTAAACCAGAATCTAAATGAGATAGCACAGATTCAATTTGGCGAGAAAAGAAAGGCACTGTACCAAATATTAGTGCTACAAATGATCCTGTAAGACCAGATCCAGTACCCACAATTGCTCTTGATAATGGAATGAGTAATACCATTAAGATAATAAAAGGAATGGCACGCAATACGTCAATTGCTCTGTCTAAGAAGATATAGACGAATCTATTCTCTAAGATACCACCCTTTTTACAAACCACTAAGAGTACTCCAATTATGACTCCTAACACCCAAGCAATGGTTCCGGACACTAATACCATAATTAAGGTGTCAACAAGACTAGAGTAGAACTCTTCACTTAAACGCTCAAAATTTGGCAACAGGCTATTAACTAAATTTTCCATTATTTTATTCTCTCTAAAGAAACACCCATCTTACGGATGAATTCAAGCGCAGGCTCAAGATCTTGATTTGGCTCTTTACCAAAGAGTTGAACGCAAAGTTGACCAAATGGTTTTTCTTCAATGTAGTCAATATTGCCATACAAAATGTTAGCTTCTATACCGAAGTTTGCATATAACCTACTCATTAGAGGAATTGCTGTAGCATTACCTGTATAAGTAAGATGATAAACAGGTAGATTCTCATCAATAAAATCTAACTTTCCTTTTGTATGTAACAGCTTTAAGAAGTTCTCGTTAGATCCAGCTGTTTCAATAAATTTTTTACCAATCTCTGTCTTTGGCTTTGCAAAAAGCTCATATACATCATTGCACTCGACTACCTCACCATTTTCCATGATGGCAGCTCTATGGCAGATATCTTTTACCACAGACATTTGATGAGTAATGATCACAATGGTTAGTTTAAGTTGTTCATTAAGAGTTTTTAGTAGTTTTAAGATAGAGGTGGTAGTTTTAGGATCTAAAGCAGAAGTTGCTTCATCGCATAACAAGATTTTAGGATCGCAAGCTAAGGCTCTAGCAATAGCTACTCGTTGTT